>JAYURE010000733.1:0-3254 GCA_043756345.1 Deinococcales bacterium
TCAACTTCCGATGGGCGCGTTCGTGCTGCTCGATCTGGTGCGAGCACCATTTGCGTTTTTCGAAAACGGGTCGCAAATCCTCAGATAACGTCCAACCAACGCTCGAGGGTGTGGCGTTCAGGATCGGATCGAGTTCTTTGCTGGCCAAGAGCGCCCGCACGCCCATCGCGTCATTGTCCGGCCAAGCGTCATAAATCTCGAGCACGGTTAACTGGTAAAAGGCTTGGGTTTCGGTTGGCATACCGTTTTCGAAAAACGCAAATGGTGCTCGCACCAGATCGAGCAGCACGAACGCGCCCATCGGAAGTTGATCCAGCAAACTCACACCCTCGAGTTCTTTGGGATGCCAGAAATATCCCTGCAAGAGTTTCATGGCAATCGGTTCACCGGGATGCTCGAGTTCAAATTCTTCGCGGGTCATGCTGTTTTGAGTTTCCACGCCTCGAGATCAGACAAGAAGCGTTCGTGTTCGTGCGCGTCGTAAAGAATTCCGGCAATGCCCAATTTCGCGGCGGCCTCGAGATTTTCTGGCACGTCATCGACGAAAACCACGCGATCACCCGGCAACTCGAGCGAGGCGAGCAACGCCTCAAACGAGGCCGGATCGGGTTTTTTCACACCGATCTTGTTGGAGAAAACCATGCGATCAAAACGTTTCCAGCGTGGGTCATGCTCGAGGATGTCACAGATCGTTGGGTAATTGTTGGAGAGCAAGCCAACCCGAAACCCGCTCGAGATCGTCGGCAAGAAGGCATACATCGCGTCATTCTCGAGGATCGAACCGACGTACAAGTTTTCAAAATCGGCGTAGGGAACGTTAACCAAACCGATTCTCGAGCCGAACTCTGACCAGAATTCTGCGAGCGTCCAGGTTCCAAGCTCGAGCTTGTGAACCAACTCGAAATAGTGTTTGCGGACTTCCACAACATCCAAGCTGTACTTTTCGGCGAGCCGTTGCGTACTGCGACCATCGAAGGTTCCAACCGTAAAAACACCGCCCCAATCAAAGGCAATGGCCCGTGTGGGGGCTCGAGTAATTTCTGACATGGGAATCCTTTCAAAGCTCAGGTAAAAGGTAAAAGAAAAATCATCCTCGAGCGTTACGGCTTGACGAGCACGCCACGTTCTCGCCAGGAAGTAAAATTCGCATTCCAAATCTCGAGGTAGGCGGCTTGGAAATCTTCAACGGTTTCGGCGCGTTTGTTGGCCTTGCCGACGCCGATGACTTTGTTGCGGTGCAGTTGAAACAGTTGCGCGGGGCTGACGCCAGGATCGGGCAGCCACGTCAGGTTCGGGCTGGGATCAATCGGTTCTGGTGTGGCGGCGCTCGAGGAGACGATGCCTAACTGTCCAGCTTTCGCCGCCTCGCTACCGTCCCGGTGCAGGGTGAACATCTCGAGGTACGGGGCTGGCCCTTCCACATCCGAAAGGTACAACGCGGCGAAAGTGTCGTTGGTTTTGGTGTACGCGAAAAAATTTCTCGGATACGGCAAGCCCTCGAGTCGGAAGGCACTGACTTGCACGAAATCCAACTCGTGCAGTTCATCACGCATGGCTTTGGCCGCGAGCGCCCCTTGCAGGCTGGCCCCGAGCGCATCCCAGTCGGCTTCCTCAGCCACACGCAACTCGAGGCTTTCCGGGTAGACATCCGGTGCGAGGACACGTTGACCGGCAAGTTTTGCTTGGGTTAACGCCTCGAGAATCGGATCAATATCGTCCGGTCCAAGCGTGCGACGAAGTTCATGCGGATGCAATTGGGCGAGGTCGATCTGGTAAGACACGGCGGGATTATAGCTCGAGCTTGGTCCGGGATTGACCCGCGAGATTGCCCGGTCAGATTGACAGGTAAGATGGGTGGACGTTTGTTCAACTCGAGGGTGCTCTCACCCGAAAAGACTTTATGATGCTGACCAGTTGTTCAAATCACGTGATTCAAACCGTTGTATCTGGAGGATTTCATGCGTAAACCAATCCAATTGCTGGCCCTGGCCTTCACCGCCAGCCTGATCGGACTTTCCGGCTCAGTCCTGCAAACCTCGAGCGCCCAAACCGCAATGGCTCCGAGCGCGTACTACCTTCCCAAAGGTTTCAAGCTGACGCCATTCGTGTCCAAAACGCCGGTGCGCAGCTTCAAAGTGGACAAATACGTCATGAAGGACAACATCGATTACCAGACCGTGATTGAAACCGACGCGGGCCGAATGGTGATTGATCTGTACGAAGACGACACACCGAGGACCGTCAACAGCTTTATTTGGTTGACGCTGAACCACTATTACGACGGCATTGCCTTCCACCGGGTTGTTGAAGGCTTCGTGGTTCAAGGTGGCGATCCGAACACGCTCAAGCCCGACTCGAGCGGCTGGGGTCAAGGTGGACCCGGTTACGAATACTGTATCGAGAAGCGTGCAAAACTGAATTTCGACAGCAAAGGCGTGATCGGCATGGCCCGGCAGGGCAGTCCGCAGTTGCCTCAGAATGGTGAATGTACCAACGGCAGCCAGTTTTACATCACGCTCGCACCGGCCACGAACCTGAACCAGCAATACACGGTTTTCGGCAAAGTCACCGAAGGACTGAATGTTCTTGATAAAGTGGTGCGCGGCGAACCGCCAGCCAAACCCACCCGCATGAAGCGCGTTTACATCGTGCAGAAAAAAAAATAACTCTCGAGCAGTCCAATCCTGAACAAGCCAGTCTCGAACAATCAAATCTCGAGCCGTCAACCCTCGAGAATCCAACAGATCAAGCCGTTGAAAGGGAACCCATGAGCGATTTTATTCCAGCCGGTTACAGCCTCACCCCGTACTTGTCCGAAGAGCGCGTCACGCAATTCACCCGCGCTGGCGAAGCAACCGAAAAGGGCAAAACGTATGCCGCCGTGATCGAAACCAGCAAAGGCCGCCTGGTCGCCGAACTGTACGCCGATAAGACACCAGTCACGGTCAACAGCTTCGTCTGGTTGGCGCGTCATCATTACTTCGATGGCATCGTCTTCCACCGTGTGCTCGAGGATTTCATGGCGCAAACTGGCGATCCAACCGGCACGGGCCGTGGCGGACCAGGTTACCGTTTCGAGGACGAATTTGATCCGAGCTTGCGTCACACCAGCAAAGGGATCCTGAGCATGGCGAACGCCGGTCCCGGCACGAACGGTAGCCAGATTTTCATTACCTTCGCACCGACACCATTCCTGGATGGCAAGCACGCCGTTTTCGGCAAAGTCGTTGAGGGGCTCGAGGTGCTGGACAAGA
>JAYURE010000734.1:0-9174 GCA_043756345.1 Deinococcales bacterium
TCCGAATTGTCATCTGAGTCGTAGCACACAGGTAAAACCGTTTTGACGTAAGATACTCGAGCCTGAAAGTTTGGGCCTGCGTTGGGTGCTGCGTGTGACCTCGGTCACGCTTCACACAAGACCGTCTATGGGCATCATGGTTTGCGAGATCAATCACCACCGAAGAATCGGCGCGAGAATGAACGAAAGAATGAACGAAATTTGTGCTGGGATTAAACAAAATTGAGGACAATAGACCCAATGATGCGCTTCCAAGAACCACACCGCACCGAGCCGAGTGAACACTTGATCAACATGCCTGCCATCAAACCACTCGTCAGTGTCGCCATGCCGACCTTCAACCGGCCCGAGTATCTGCGACGCGCCCTCGAGGGTGTGGTCACACAAACGCATGCCAACCTCGAGATTCTGGTTGGCGATAATGGCAATTCCAGCATCACCCGTGAGATTGTCGAATCGTTCAACGATCCGCGCATCACGTACATCGGACGCGAAAAGAACTTGGGCATGGCATTGAACGTGGTGTCCCTATTTAAACAAGGGCGTGGTGATTACTTTTGCGTGCTCGCCGATGATGATTTCTGGGGCGAAGAATTTATTGCCAAACTGGTCACGGCACTCGAGCAACACCCAAAGGCTGGTATGGCTTTCAGCGATTACTTTGTGGTCGATGGCCAGAGCGAAGTCCAATTGGAAGCCACCGAGGATGCCACCCGCGAATGGGGCCGGGATCAACTCGAGCCCGGATTGCACGTTCCAGCCTTCGATGTCGGCTTGGTCAAACGCAACATTCCACTGGTCGCATCGGTGTTTCGTCGCAAGTCCGTCAACCTCGAGAACTTCTTGCTCGAAACCGCGAACACCTATGACCTATGGTTGTTTTACCTCGCACTCGAGAACGGTGGCGGCGCGTATTTTGAACCCGAACGCCTGATGTACTGCCGGGTTCACACCGGGCAGGACAGCGTCAATTCACATGTCGCTTTGGATTTGAATGCGTCCTTGTGTTACGACCGTTTTCTCGATGATCCACGCCTGAAAGAATTGTTCCCGATCTTCCGCAAAGAGGTCATGGTGCGCCGCACTCGGGCTGGAACGCAAATGCTGCACCTGGGCCAGGCTGGAGAGGCACGCAAGCAATTGTTTCAAGCCTTGCGTCGAGGCTTCAAACCTCGAGCAGTGATTGGTCTGGTGCTGAGTTTCTTACCGCCCAAAGCTGCTTCGGCCCTCTCGAGCGGTTTGCGCAGTCTGCTGGGCACGATTCGCCGTGCGACCAGGGCCAAAGTTCACGGGTAAGTTCTTACAAGCGACGTACCGCGAGCGCCAAACCACTCGCACCACCGGCACACAAACTGGCAATGCCCGTCTCGAGGTTTCGGGCCTCAAGTGCATGCAGCAATGTCACCAGAATCCGAGCGCCCGAACAACCAATCGCGTGCCCGAGTGCGACCGCACCACCGTTGACATTGACTCGAGCCTGATCAATCTTCAATTCGCGCAGCACCGCGAGCGCTTGGACCGCGAACGCCTCGTTGAACTCCCAGAGGTCCACGTCGGACTGCTGTAACCCGGTGCGCTCGAGCAGGGCTTGCACGGCAGGCACGGGCGTCATCGTGAACCATTTCGGCTCGAGGCCCGAGACGGTGTAACCAAGAATCTCAGCGAGCGGTTTCAGGCCGTGGGCTTTGGCAGCTTCCGCGCTCATGACCATCAAGGCTGCCGCGCCATCGTTCAATCCTGGGGCATTTCCAGCCGTGACGGTTCCATCTTTGCCAAATGCCGGTTTGAGTTTCTCGAGTGCCGCCAAGTTCGTTTCGCGGCGAGGTGATTCATCCGTGTCGATCACATTCAGGTTGAGTCCGCTTGAACCCTTTTTGCCCTCGAGCGTGACCGGCGTGATCTCCGCTTTGAACATGCCCGAATCGATTGCCGCCAATGCCCGCCGGTGAGACTCGAGCGCGAACGCATCCTGATCCTCCCTCGAGATGTGCTTTTCGCGGGCCGTGACCTCGGCAGCATCGCCCATGCGCCAATGCTCGAAAGCGCACCACAGGCCGTCGTACATGTTCGCATCGGTCAGTTCTTTGTGACCCGCTTTGAAGCCCTCTCGAGCACCACGAATCAGGTATGGCGCGTTGCTCATGCTTTCCATGCCGCCCGCGACGATTGCGTTCGCGTCACCGGCCCGAATCGCTTGCGCCGCCAGCATCACGGCTTTCAGACCCGAGCCGCAAACGACATTGACTGTGGTCGCGCCGCTGCCGGTGTTCATGCCCGCTTTCAACGCCGCCTGACGCGCCGGGTTCTGACCCACGCCCGCCTGCACAACGTTGCCAAGAATCGCCTCCTCGACCAGGTTCGCGTCAATACCTGATCTCGAGATCGCCTCACGCACGGCGATGCTGCCCAATTCTGGTGCACTCAGGCTCGAGAGGCCACCGAGGAAACGACCGACGGGTGTGCGAACAGCAGAAACGATCACAGAATTGTTTGACATGGGTTCTCCAAGAAAGGTGCTTTAGCGGATTGACTCGAGGCATGACGGTAGATTTCGTCAGCGCGAAAAAGCATTACAAAAGACTATCACTCGAGCCGTAGAAACAAGGCTCGAGCAAGACAAAAGACCGAACACGGATGAGCTAAACTTCGATGACGTGTTCAGGGCAGGGTTGGACCAACAAATGGGTCAGCGTAACCAATTCGGATTGAAGCTTGAGCAAATCCCGCTGGAGTGTTCGCCGGGATATCCGTGTGCCCCTGCGCGAATGCAATCTTGATTCCTGCTCCATCAACCCAATTGATAGGACCGGGAAGGCTGCCAGTGTCCCAGCGTTTTTCATACAATCGCTTGCCTTGGCTATCAAATTGCAACACAGCAAAATCATAATGTGGCGTGTACTTTTCAACCCCAACATATTTATGCCCACCGTAATGGGTTTTCAGCCTCAATTTGTTTTGAGAAATTTCAAAATACCACGCATAAATCGATTCCATGTCCATAGTTGGATTGGTCGGTCCAGCGTTTGTTGACCAAAGCGTTTTCCCATTCAAATCCAGCTTCCTCAGTATCAAGGTGGCGGTATAGCTGCCACCGGCACGGGTGATGGTAAACATGGAATCGTCTTTCACAACCACTTTTTCAATTCCATATTGGTTATCTGTTGGGTGTTCTTCGTTCAGATCATGATTCCAAACTGTGTCTGCACGTTGATTCAACTTGACCATAAAGTTACCCACTCTTGAGGAGCCGGTGACTGGCACCGTATCGAAATTGATGCTGTACCCGCTGAGATAAATATGTCCGTACTGGTCCGTATTTAGGTTGCTTAAAAATGTTCGTTGTGCGAAATTCAAAGCGATTGAAGCATGACAAATGCCGCTCGAATCGTACCGCTGCACAAGCAGACGGTTCGTTTTGTCACCAGAACTCCAATCGTCCCAAACCAGCCAGATGTTTCCCAGGTTGTCTACCGTCAGGTTCGTTGAAGCTCCCCAAAACGTTGTATCGGGCATGGTTCTGCCCCACTCGAGTTTTCCATTTGGGTCTACTTTGAGCAAAAAAGGGCGGTAGATTCTGGAATTTGCCAATGGCTCAAGCGAGAAGTAACCAAGGATGTAGGTATTATTGGCCGCATCCATCACCAGACGATTCATCCACAGGTATCCAGTTGTAAAACCAAGATCTGTCATCTTGATGGTTCGTGTCCAAAGGTGTGTTCCCGTTGGGTCGTACCTGGTTAAAAAGGAACCCGGTTTTTGATTGTCAAGTTCACTCTCAGTCGTACCGTAAACGGTCAGGCCACCCAATTCATTTTGAACGAAACCACCGAGCCGAATCGCTGATGATGACCGGTCAGGATCGGCTGGTTGTTTTGGCCGCAACACCTGCGTTCCTGTCCAAGGCACAATGGGTTTCGCCGATGAATCCACTTTCACATATGGAAGCGAAACATCATCCTGCAAGCAAGCTTGATTGGCGACCAAGATCACTTCGGACACGGGTGGTGTCACAACAGGTGTAATCAGTGGTGTTGGCGTCGCATCTGTCAAGGGAATGGTTTCGGGTGGTTTGAGATCCCGATTGACTTGGCTCGAGCAGGCACTGAAGGTCACAACCAAGACAATGAAGATGATGCTGCTTTTCATGCTTGAAGTATTCCAGATTTAACTGAGCAACACATCAAATGGTTCACTCGCCGTTCAAGACAAACGCCGCCCAATCTCGAGGGGGTAATCCTTGTTTGTGCAACTCGAGTTTCGCGGCCCGCAGTGCCTCGGCTGGATCGTCGCCGTTGGCATAACGGGTGTAAAAATCTTGCATCAGCAGGGATGTTTCACGGTCTGGAACTTTCCACAAACTAAGCATCACGCGGCGGGCTCCAGCGGCGAGGAAGGCTTGGTTGAGACCCGCGACGCCTTCGCCAGCGAACGCATCGCCAAGGCCGGTATCACAGGCGGAAAGCGTCACCAATTCCGTGCCGCGCAAGCTCAAGCCCTCGAGCCGCAAGGCAGAAAGCAGGCCGTAACCACTGCCCGACACGGCACTCGAGCGTGCGCCAGCGAGCGCAAGGCCGACACGCAAGAGTGGGTTTGGTAATCCGGGATCGGACAGGAAAAATCCGTGCGTGGCGAGGTGCAAGACTCGAGGCGATTTCAGGCCAAACAGGTTTTGTTCGTTGGCATCGCTGCCCATGAAAATCTGGGTGCTTGGCCCGAGGCGTTCGGCCACGGCTTTGGCTTCGGTCGCGGTTTCTGGCAGGGGTTTGAAGGCTGATCGACGCAACAATCCGGTCAGGTAAACCTCGTCGGCGCTGCGGGTCGATCCGGGTGCGACGGCGCTCGAGGATTTCGCGCTGAAATCTGGATTGCCGAAAACCGCGCTGGCCTCGAGTGCCGGTTCGGTCGGGGTCAGGCGCAAACGCAGCAGGTCTCGAGCGGTGGGGGTGTAACGCACGGTCAGACGTTCGATCAGCGGGCGTTTGCCGAGCAAATCGAACGGCAAGAAATGCAGTGGACCGTCCGGGGAAATGATCATCACGCTGGCGTCGGTCAATGCGGGCGCGAGTGGCGTGATCAGGCGTTGCTCGAGCGCCCCGGTCAAATGCGCAAGTTGCGCCATGGATTTGTTGGTCTCAAGTGCTTTGCGCAAACGGGCGATCAGGTCGGGCAAACCGCCCGTTGAAGTGCCACCCGTGGGCAATCGGGCAATGCGGACGTGTGCGGTCGCATCCATGGTCAGCGCGTAGACTTGATCCTCGAACCAGGCGTAATCGACGTAGACTTCACCCTCGAGTAAATGGGTTTGCAGGTCACGCAAACTCACCCGGCGCAACTCGAGCAGTTTTGAAAGACCGTTCGTGCCGCCCGAAAGCAGGCGCTCGAGTTCGGCGATGCGGCGTTCGATCTGATCGATGCGTTCACGGTTGATTTTCGCCTCGGCAGTCGTGGCGGGCGTGCTGGTGAAACGTTCGCTCAGTTCGGATTTCAGGGCAAAATACTCGTCAATGCTGGCGGTGATGCTCGCGGCGCGTTCGTATAACGGCGAGAGGCCATTCTCGAGGCTGAAGGCGCTGCCCTTGAACGACAACCACGCCTCGAGCGCCCGGGTGGTGTTGGTTTCGGTCGGTTCTGGATCGCTGCAAATCGCACGCAACAGGGCACGCAATCGGTAGCGGTTGGCGGCATTGAATTTCAATTTCCCCGGCCCGTCCAACATTGGGAAGGTCTGATCGGCGATGTTCAAGAACGCCTGACTGCTGCGGGTGAACGCTTCAATGGCGGCGCGAACATTTCCGACCAGCAAGTTTGCGGCCCCCAAATTGTGCGTGACCGTCGCCGTCTCGAGGTGATCGGGACCAAGCAACGCCTCACGCAATGAGACGGCGACCTCGAGCGGCTGCAAGGCTTCATGGGCGCGTTTGAGGCCAGAGAGTGCCTGACCAATCCCGTTCAGGGCGCTCGCCATTTCCTGACCGAGCGTTTGATCGTGAGCCTCGAGCACCCGTTTGGCCTTCTGATACTGCTCGAGCGCCTTGGCAAGTTGAGCGCCACGCATCAGCACATCACCCAGCGTCAAATACGCAGGCACGAGTTCCGGCGCGTTCGCCGCATGTTGCCCAAGCCTGGCGGCGAACGCAAGTCGCATCGTTTCAAGTGCCGCTTTGGGCGCACTGTTCGCGGCCTGTGTCCGGGCGAGCGCCTCGAGCGCCACAGCCACGCCCAGATCATCCTCGGGTTGAGGATCGATCGATTGTGTTTGGGCTGATTGGAATATGGCTGAACGAATGCGAACAGTTTTCTTGGCAAACTCGAGCGCACGCGGCGCATTGCCCAAGGCCCGTTCAAGGTTGGCGAGCAGCAAGTAATTCTCGCCGACCTCGGACGATTGCACACCGAAACGGGCAGTTCGGCCAC
Source organism: Deinococcales bacterium (assembly GCA_043756345.1). Taxonomy (GTDB): domain Bacteria; phylum Deinococcota; class Deinococci; order Deinococcales; family JAAFIG01; genus JANOWZ01. The sequence continues at coordinate 6,415 of JAYURE010000734.1, forward strand.
GCATGGCTCGCACTCCGTACTCGAGGGACTTGCCGTACTCGCCCAAACCAAGGCTGACCTCTGAGAGCCTGGAAAGCGTCTCGAGCAATTCTGGCGCGTCAGACTCGAGCGAGCGTTCTTGCAGGGCCAGCACCCGCGTCCACAGCGTCGCAGCGGCTCGAGCATTGCCCGCCTCGAGCCGGATTCTGGCCTCAGAGTCGAGGCTTTGCCAGGACTGCGACCCAGCGGCCAACATATCTTGAGAAACCAGATCACGGTTTTGCGCGTTCGTTGGCAGCCAAAGTGAAGTGACACTCATGGAGAGCGCAATCAGCACGGTCAGAACTTGAGGAAGACGGCTTCGCAAAGTCGCACGCTCCAGTGGGACAACAAGTGTACGGACAAAGTTCACATTGTCCTGGTCAAATCCTTCACGCAAGGAAAGCAAGTAAACAAAAGTGGCTTTCGACTCGCTTTCACACGCAACGGGCGATAAACTCGAGCCATGATTCTCAAGGCGTTAAACACAGGTTCGGCACGGGCTCTCGAGGTGAATGGGCGCGAGATTCAGACCGGGATTTTCAAACAATCCGTGACGGATACGCTCGAGTTGGGCGTGCTCGGATTTTCGGACGATATTCAGGTCAACCGGAAATACCATGGCGGGCCAGACAAAGCCGTTTGCGCCTACGCCTTCGAGCATTACGATTTCTGGAGCGACCTGCTCGAGCGCGAACTGCCAGCCGGAAGTTTCGGCGAAAACTTCACCCTGACTGGCCTGCTCGAGGATGAGGTTCACATCGGCGATGTTTTCAAAGTCGGATCGGCCCGCGTACAAATCTCGCAACCACGCCAACCGTGCGGCACGCTCGCGGCACGGTTTGGAATTCCCAATTTCGTCAAACAAGTTGTTGATTCCGGCATGACCGGCTGGTACTTCCGCGTGCTCGAGCCTGGGATGGTACAGGCTGGTGATCACCTCGAGTTAATCGAACACGGCCAGGTTTCTGTGCAAACCGCGAACCTCGTGATGCACCACAAAAACACGTCTCGAGAAAAGATTGAAAACCTCCTCGCACAACCCGCACTGTCCCAAGCATGGCAGGATCAACTCGAGAACCGTCTTCAAATCAAGGAGTCCGCGTGAGCATCGCCAAACCCAGTTGGTTCAATTTCGCCCAAGCCAAAACATCAACGCCTGCCAACGCGATTGGCTCGAGCCTGCGCCTGCCGATCCATGCCCGAGATGTGCTCGAGGAACGTTACACCGGCAAAGACGCGCAACGCGACGAGATCATGCACGGCAACGAAGACCTGATTCGCGCACTCGAGGCGCTGGGCATTTCCGGGCCGTTCTCGATGCAAACCCCGTGGGAGATGCAAGACCCGAACGGACACCGCACGATCAACGCCGGTGGTTACGCCGCAATTCCATTCGGCGACCGTTACCCGCCATTGCATCAATTCGTTCAAGAATTTCTCGAGAAAGACCGGGCGCTTGGACTGCCGCAACAATCCGCAAGCGTTTGGCGGGCTGCACTCGAGACGAACCTCGTCGCATTGCTCGCGCATTTCGCCCCAAGCCATGCCGACTCGAGGGTGTTCTTCTCGAACTCTGGCACCGAAGCGATTGAAACAGCAATTAAGTTTGTCAAGGCAGCACGACCCAAAGCCAAGGAATTCATCAACTTTAAGGGCGCGTATCACGGCAAGACTTTCGGCGCACTCGCACTGACCCCGAACGCCGAATACCAGGACATGTTCCGCCCATTGATGCCGAATGTCACCACCCTGCCCTACGGCGACGCCGACGCGCTCGAGGCCGCCATAAAACGCCTTGGGGCCAAAAACATTGCCGCCGTGATCCTCGAGCCATTGCAGGGCGAGGCGGGTGTGATCGCACCACCGGCCCGCTTCCTGGCCCGCGTCAACGCGCTGTGCAAACAAAACGATATTTTGACCATCGCCGATGAAATCCAAACCGGACTGGGCCGCACCGGACACTGGTTCGCCTCACTCGCGGGCGGACTCGAGCCGGACATTGTGACCCTCGCCAAACCGCTCGGTGGAGGCATCGCCGCGACAGGTGCAACGATTGCCCGCAAATGGATTTTCGCCAAAACACTCGCCGGATTCGCCAGCAAACGCCACTCGAACACCTTCGGCGGCAACAGCTTCGCCATGGCGGTCGGCCTGAAATCACTCGAGATATTGGTCTCTGAAAACCTGCCCGAACGCTCGCAACGACTGGGCGCAATCGGTCTCGAGCGGCTGCAAACCCTGCAAGCCAAATACCCCAAACTGCTTGAGGCCGTGCGCGGCTCGGGCATGCTGATGGCCCTGCAATTCAAAACCGTTGTGCCCGAAAAAATGATTCCCGGCCTCGGCGAAATCATCTCCGAGGCATCCGGTGCGCTCGGTTGCCGCACGCTGTACTTGGGTGGTGTGACCGCCAATTTTTCCCTGTCCGCCAAGCGCGTGATTCGCCTCTCCCCTGCCTTGACCATGCCCGAAGAAGTGTTCGAGCGGATGGTCTCGAGTATCGAAAAAAGTGCCGAACGCAACCCGACGGCAAACCACATGCTGCGCCGGTTTCCACCAGATCGGATGTACCGACTTGGCAAACTCGCATTGAAATAGGAACCGTGAGGCTCGAGGCTTTTAGGCGGTGGGAGTCATCAGCACATCCTCAAACGCCGAATAAAAAACACCGTCGGCAGTGGCTCGAGCCATCACCGCCAAATACTCCGGGTCACTGCGCACGGCGGCATCGGATTGCTG
>JAYURE010000735.1:0-9171 GCA_043756345.1 Deinococcales bacterium
TGGTGGGCCGTGTTGGACTCGAACCAACAACCCGCTGATTAAGAGTCAGCTGCTCTGCCAGTTGAGCTAACAGCCCGAGCGACATGGAGTGTATCTCGAGTATTTGCGGCTGTCAAGGTTGCCAAATGAGTGATGTGACTGATCCGATCTGATCGAACAAACCGCCCTCGAGGTCACTCGTATTTGCTGGATTCCAGCACCCGCCAGTTGCGTTGATTGGCGAGCGCTTCAAGTCGGCGGTCGCCGCGCACGATGATCGGGTTGTGCGCCATCTCGAGCATTTCTTGGTCCGAGAGCGTGTCACCGTAAGCGAAGTCGATGCTGGCACTGCCGATGGCGTTGCGCAAGCGTGCGGCTTTCATTTCGCCGGTGTTGACGGCAATTTCGACTTGGCCGGTCAGCAATCCATTTTTAACCTCGAGCGGTGTGCCGATGGCTCCGACTCCGAGGCGTGAGGCGAAAGCTTCGAGCACCGGTTGGTAGGTGGATGCCGCCAGGATCACGCGACGCCCGACCCGCAGGTGTCCCTCGAGTTCGTTGATCACGCTGGCGCGACGTTTGGGCCACAACTCAAATTGCACAACCCATTCGGCGATCTCGGCAAATTCTTCGGGGGTCATTCCGACGAACAGGCTGGGCAGGTTTTGCACCATTGCCTGTTGGTACGTGGAGGCTTGGGTCAGTCCAAGTTTGGCCCGCAACGATCCAAAGGTGTTGGCCCGTTCGAAACGTTTGAAGGCTCGCACATGCAAAGAGTCTTGTCGCAGGTAGGCGGCCAAACCCTGCCAGGTGTTGCCAACCGTGAGTGTGCCTTCCAAATCGCTGGCGACCACACCGAGCCCTCGAGTGATTGTGGTTTTCGGTGCGTCCTTTTGGATGCTCAAGTGAAACTCCCTGGTCTCGAGGCCGCGTTAGGTCGATGTTAGGCCGGGATCGTCATTGCGTTTGATCTAGTCAATCAAATCTACCTGTGTTTAGCTTAAAGCTTCCAGGGTGTAAACCTTCACATTTCGTTGAGGTTCGGTAGATGTGCAGGGTTCATGGGTTGCTGCGCAAGTTCTTCTGACGTTCGTAAAGGCCACGCAGCGCGGACCGTTCGGCGATGTTCAAATCCCTACCGAAAAACCCTTGTTTCACGAACTCCAGAACCTCGAGCAGCACCGGTTCGAGCATATGCGGCCCGGTCACCCTTCGGGCCTGCTCGAGTGCTGCAAGTGAACGGTCGATCATGGCAATCCAGGTGTTGGCACCGATCTTCATTTCCTGCCCGAGCGTCATGACCACCCCCGAGCCGAGCGTCAGCAGGTTCAGGAGTTCGATCAGTTCAAACTTGACCTGATCGTTCTTGCCCGGATCGAGTTTTGCTGGGGCGGCCCGCAACCCGTAAGCGCTTTGCGCCAACTCGAGCAGCCACGTTCGAGCGGTCGCATCCGTCCAGTCTCGGGCAACGTGGACAATCAATTCAATCTGTGCGGCATTGCGGTTCTCGAGCGTGGCGAGTCCAGCGATGGCCTCGAGTTCTTCCATGCCGCATTCTGTAACGTTGAACGTTTGAAGACCTGTGTCGCGCTCCCAATGTGGACGAGATCTTAAGAGGCGAAAACCTCGAGTGCCCGCTGAACCGTTCTGGCATGGGCTTGGATCGTCACGGCATGGTCTTTGTTGTACCCGCCGGACATTAGCGAAACAACCGGAATGCTCCAGTCGCGGCAGGCTTGAAAGACGCGCCAATCACGTTCGGCCGCCCCATCGACCGAGAGCGCAAACTTGCCGAATCGGTCACGCTCGAGGACATCGACACCGGCCAAAAAGTAGACGATCTCCGGCTCAAACGCTCGCATAGCGGGCAGCACGCTCGACTCGAGCACATCAAGGTATTCGGCATCGTTCGCACCATCGCCGAGACCAATGTCCAAGCTCGAGGTTTCCTTATGAAACGGGTAATTGCGAGCACCATGAACGGATAGGGTGAAGACTCGAGGTTCGTCGGCAAAAATCGCGGCGGTGCCATTGCCTTGATGCACGTCCAGATCACAAACAAAAATCCTCGAGACGCGGTTCGATTCCAATAGTTCTTTCGCGGCAATTGCCACATCGTTCAATGTGCAGAATCCCTCGCCATGATCTGGGAAGGCGTGATGCGTGCCGCCTGCGAGATTGATTCCCAAGCCAACCTCGAGCGCATCGAAACTGGCTTGCAAGGTGCCACCTGCCGCTCGCAAGGCTCTTTCAACCAGCATCTCGGACCATGGAAAGCCGAGCAAGCGCAATTCTTTCGGCTCTAGATCACCGAAACGCAATTTGCGCAGGTACTCGTGCGTGTGAACCCGCTCGACCTGATCCCAACTCGGACGCGGCGGCTCCAGAATCTCGAGACCGGACTGCTCGAGAATGTACCTGACGCCAGCGTATTTGTACATTGGAAAACGATGACCTTCCGGCAAAGGAATCGTGTACGTGCTGCCCGAGTACGCCCGGAATCCAGTCACGCTTGGCACTCGAGGCTCAACAAGGCTGGTCATCATCAAATCATCGCCTGCTCGAGGGATTTCACACCATGGGCTCGAGTACGGTCTTCAATCCCGTTTCGCAGCCCAGACGATACCTGCACCGAAAATGTTAAACGCCAGCGTCGGCAGCACCATGCCCCATGAGGGCGGCAATCCCTTGGCCAGTTGCAGCATCAGAATGCCGATCACACCGAGGTCCAGCAGGCACAGCAGAACGATCACCATTGGTCGCAGCCACATGTGAATAACCTCTTCAAATCTTGATCGAATCCCGACTCTGGCACGCAAATTAGAGGCTTGAGGCGCAATCTTCAGAAATCTTGTGCTAGCCTAACCCGCATTCGGGTGCTCGAGGGTGTCAGACTGACCCGAGCACAAGTGATAGACAGATAGAGTCATAGAGGGTAGAGAAGTAAGGAGACATTGCGGTGGCCAAAACATTGATTATTGTGGAATCGCCCGCCAAGGCGAAAACCATTGCGAAATTTCTGGGCAGCAATTACGTCGTTGAATCCAGTTACGGTCACATCCGTGACTTGCCGCGCAACGCGGACGAAATTCCGGCGAAAGTCAAAGGGCAACCTTGGGCTCGTTTGGGTTTGGACGTGGACAACGATTTCGCTCCTTTATATGTGGTCTCGAACGAAAAGAAGGCGCAGGTCGCCAAACTCAAAGCCTTGGTCAAAGAGGCCAGCGAAGTCGTTCTGGCCACAGACGAGGACCGTGAAGGCGAGGCCATCGCCTGGCATTTGGTCGATGAACTCAAACCGAAGGTGCCAGTCAAACGCATGGTTTTTCACGAGATCACCCGTGAGGCGATTCAGCACGCGATTGATCACCCGAGGGCGTTAAACAACAATCTGGTGCAGGCCCAAGAGACGCGCCGCGCCTTGGACCGCTTGTACGGGTACGAGGTCTCGCCGGTCTTGTGGAAGAAGGTCAAACCGCAGTTGAGCGCGGGCCGTGTCCAATCCGTGGCGACGCGCCTGCTGGTCGAGCGTGAACGCGAACGCATGAAGTTCGTGCCTGCAAGCTGGTGGGATCTCGAGGCTGTTTTTTCGACCAAAACAAACGAAACGTTTCCGGCCGGATTGATCGAACTGGCCGGGCAGCGCTTGGCCAGCGGTAAGGATTTCGACTCGAGCGGTCAGTTCCGTACCGATGGCAAGGTCGTGCGCTTGAACGAACTCGAATCTCGAGCGTTGGCGGCGTCTTTGAATGGCTCGCCGTTCAAGGTCGTTTCGACCGATGAAAAGCCGTTCACGCAGAAGCCTTACCCGCCATTCATGACCAGCACCTTGCAGCAAGAGGGCGCTCGCAAGATAGGTTTCGCGGCGCAACGCACCATGCGCACCGCGCAGCGTTTGTACGAGGCTGGCTACATCACCTACATGCGTACCGACAGCACGAATCTCTCCAAAGAGGCGTTGAACGCCTCTCGCAGTCAGGTGGTCGAACTCTACGGCGATGCCTTCCTGCATCCAACACCGCGCACTTACGAGAAAAAAGTCAAGAACGCGCAAGAGGCACACGAGGCAATCCGACCAGCCGGAGAGAGTTTCCGCACGCCACAGTCCGTAAAAGCAGAATTGGGCGAGGATGAATTCAAGCTTTACGATCTGATTTGGAAGCGCACGATTGCCAGTCAAATGGCGGACGCTCGAGGGCGCAGGCTTTCGGCCCGTGTTGCTGGTAAGGGTCAGTCGGGCGATTTTGCCGGGCGCGAGGCGACGTTTGCCGCCTCCGGTAAAGTCATCGATTTCGCCGGATTCCTGCGTGCTTACGTCGAGGGTTCCGACGATCCAGAGGCCGCACTCGAGGACCGCGAAGTGATCTTGCCGCAATTGGCAGCGGGCGATCCGGTTAAAGACGAAAAGCTCGAGCCGAAAGGTCACACGACCCAAGCGCCCGCACGCTTCACCGAGGCGAGTCTTGTACAGGGACTCGAGGAGAAGGGGATCGGGCGGCCAAGCACGTATGCCAGCATCATCCAGACGATTCAGGATCGCGGCTACGTCTTCAAACGCGGCACGGCCTTGATTCCAACCTTCACGGCGTTTTCGGTGATTGGGCTGCTCGAGCAATACTTCACGCGCTTTGTCGATTACAGCTTCACCGCCAAGATGGAAGACGACCTCGATCAGATCGCCGAGGGTCACGGTGGGCGCAACGATTACCTGAATGATTTCTACTTCGCCGAGGAACGCGGCCTGAAACCAATGATCGCCTCGCGCCTCGAGCAGATCGATCCTCGGGTGATGGCGGTCGTTCACGTGCCACGACTCGAGGGCAGCGAAATTGAAGTTCGCGTCGGACGCTACGGGATTTTCTTGAAACGCGGCGAGCAGACTGGTCCAGTGCCAGACGATGTTGCACCGGACGAACTGACGCTCGAAATGGCCGAGAAATTCCTGACCGAACGCGCCAACGAACGGGTGATCGGCAGCGATCCAGAATCCAACCTCGAGATCACGGCGCGATCCGGTCGCTTTGGACCCTACGTGCGGCTCGGGGCGCTCGACGACAAGGTGACGGGCCGCAGCGCCAGCCTGCTGCCGGGGGACAAACTCGAGGACATCACGCTTGAACGGGCCTTGAAATTGCTTTCCCTGCCGCGCCTGGTTGGGCAATTTGAGGGCGAGGAAGTCTGGGCGCACAACGGCAAGTTCGGGCCGTACATCAAGGCGGGCAAAGACTCGAGAAGCCTGACCAATCACGAGGAATTGTTCACGCTCAGCGAAGAACAGGCCGAGGCGATCCTGCGTCAACCCAAACTGCGCGGACGGGCGCAACCGAAACCGGCGGTACAAACCTTCGAGTTCGAGGATCGCAAACCGATTGAACTGCGCGACGGTCGATTTGGCTTGTACTTAACCGATGGCGAAATGAACGCTTGGTTGCGGGCGAATGACAACCCAGACAATCTGGATGCGGATCGCGCCAGGGACATTTTCAACGAACGTGCCAAGCCGCCCAAAGGCAAACCCGCCAAGGCTGCCGGAACGAAGAAAGCCGCCAGCAGTAAAAGCTCGAGTGCGAAAACCGCTGGCGCGAAGGCAGCATCACCTCGCGCAAAAGGTGCAAAACCGAAAGCCAAAACCAGCAAAGCCCGAGCCGGAAGCAAAGCCGCAAAACCGGCCAAAGCTCCGAGCGAAAAGCCGCTGTGGACCGACCTCGAGCCGTTCGCTGCGACCTTCGATCCGACCACCGCGCAACTCTTGAAACTGGTGAACGGTGAAGGCATCAAAATGGCGGAGGCCGCCACACGCCTACGCATCACCTCCGAAGATGCCATGAGCCGTTATCGCGCCTCGAACTTCAAGCTCTACAGCCTGTACCGCAAGGCTCGAGCGACCGCGACAACCTAAAACGTAACCGTGAAATTTGGGGGAGGCCGCTCGAGGTCTCCCCTGTTTTCTTTGCTGGCGCGAGACGGCTCGAGAACCTGGAACTGAGGACGCGGCCTTGAAACATTTGAACTGGAATTTGCCTTCAAAATAGTTTAAGCTTAAAACAGTTCAAGCAGAATCAATTCACGGCATTTCACGGAGGACCACCATGCGAATCGTCTGTCTCGGCGGCGGACCAGCGGGACTTTACGCGGCGCTGCTCTTAAAACAACAACACCCGAACTTTGAAATCACCGTGCTCGAGCGCAACAAAGCCGACGACACCTTCGGCTGGGGCGTGGTCTTCAGCGATCAAACGCTGGGCAACCTCGAGACGGCAGATCCGATCTCGCACGGCAGGATTCTGAGCGCCTTCAACCATTGGGACGACATTGATGTGCATTTCAAAGGTCGCACGATCACCTCGGGTGGTCATGGCTTCTGTGGCATTGGTCGCAAACGCATGTTGAACCTGTTGCAAGAACGCTGTTTGGAAGTCGGTGTCAAACTCGAGTTTCAATACGAGATCAATGATGACGTGCAAATTGCTCGAGACTTCAACGCGGACCTTATCATCGCCTGTGATGGCCTGAACAGCCGCATGCGCAAAAAGTACGAGGCCACGTTTCAACCCGATGTGGAATTGCGAAACTGCCGGTTTGTCTGGTTGGGCACGAAGAAGAAATTTGACGCCTTCACCTTTGCTTTTGAACAAACAGCACACGGTTGGTTCCAGGCGCACGCCTACCAGTTTGATGGCGAGACGAGCACATTCATCATCGAGACACCAGAAGAAGTCTGGAAGGCTGCCGGGCTCGAGACGATGGAACAATCCGAAGCGATCAAATACTGCGAGAACCTGTTCGCAAAATACCTCGACGATCACGAACTGATTTCAAACGCCACACACCTTCGCGGAAGTGCCATTTGGATCAAATTCCCTCGCGTGATCTGCAAAAACTGGATTCATCATCTCGAGGTTGATGGCCGTCAAGTCCCAATTGTGCTGATGGGCGACGCGGCACACACCGCGCATTTCAGCATTGGCAGCGGCACGAAACTCGCGCTCGAGGATGCGATTGGACTGAACCGTGCGTTTGAAAAACACGGCTTGAATCTCGAAAAGATTCTCGAGTCCTACGTGGCTGAGCGCAGCATCGAAGTGCTGAAAATTCAGAACGCCGCACGCAATTCAACCGAATGGTTCGAGAATGTTGAACGCTACACCGCGCTCGAGGCCGAACAATTCGCTTACAGTTTGCTGACCCGTTCGCAACGCATCTCGCACGAGAATTTGCGATTGCGTGACAAAAAGTACATCGAAGGCATGGAATCCTGGCTGGCCGAAAAAAACGGTCTGAACTCAAAAGCAATTCCACCAATGTTCTTGCCGTTCAAACTGCGCAGCCTCGAGTTGAAAAACCGTGTCGTCTACTCACCGATGGCAATGTACTCAAGCGTTGATGGCGTGGCCGGAGATTTCCATCTGGTGCATTTGGGCGCTCGAGCCTTGGGTGGTGCGGGCCTGATTTTTACCGAGATGACTTGCGTCTCGAGCGATGCGCGAATCACACCGGGTTGCGCAGGCATGTACGCGCCGGAACATGTCACCGCCTTCGGACGCATCACCGATTTCGTGCATCAAAACAGCGATGCGAAAATTGGTTTACAACTCGGACATGCAGGACCAAAGGGATCAACACAACTCGGCTGGGAAGACATCGACGAACCGCTCGAGACGGGCAACTGGCCGTTGATCGCGCCATCAACAATATCGTATGGGCCGAACAATCAGATTCCTCGAGCGATGACCCCGGATGACATGGCACTCGTCAAGCAAGACTTTATTCGTGCGACCGAAATGGGCACCGAAGCCGGGTTCGACTGGCTCGAGTTGCATTGTGCTCACGGCTACCTGCTCTCCGCATTCATTTGCCCGTTGACCAATCACCGCGAAGACGAATACGGCGGCAGCCTCGAGAATCGAATGCGTTACCCGCTCGAGGTGTTCACCTCCATGCGAGCAGTCTGGCAGGATCACTTGCCGATGAGTGTCCGAATTTCTGCACACGATTGGGCTGCGGGAGGCAACACACCGGACGATGCCGTCGAAATCTCGAGGCTGTTCAAACAGGCTGGCGCGGACTTGATCGATGTCTCAAGCGGACAGACGACTCGAGATGCCAAACCGATTTACGGGCGGATGTATCAAACACCGTTCTCAGATTTGATTCGCAACGAGGTTGGAATTGCGACCATGGCCGTCGGAGGCATTTACGAGGCCGATCACGTCAATTCGATCATCGCGGCGGGACGGGCTGACCTGTGCGCCATTGCCAGACCGCACCTCGCTGATGCGGCCTGGACGCAACATCAAGCGGCACAACTTGGGCATCGGGATGTCTGGTGGCCGAAACAATACTTGACTGGCAAAGCGCAACTCGAGCGCAACCTTTCACGGGTGCAGGTGGACAAAGCCGAAGAGCAGGCATCGCGATGAACCTCCAAGGACAGCACGCCTTGGTCACTGGTGGCGGGCGCGGCATTGGCGCAGCCATCTCGAGCGCGTTGGTTAAGTCTGGCGTGAAAGTCACGATCACTGGGCGGTCGCGTGAATCGCTCGAGGAGCACACTTCGAGCTTGCATGAATTTGGCGAGGCTCAATTTCAAGTCTGCGATGTGACCGATCCAAGCAGCATCTCGAATGCATTTCAGAACGCAGCAAACGCACTCGGGCCAATCACGATTCTGATCAACAACGCGGGGCAGGCACAAAGTCAGCCGTTCTTGAAAACCAGTCTCGAGCTTTGGCAAAACATGCTCGAGGTCAACTTGACCGGCACATTTCTTTGCACGCAGGCGGCACTGCCAGGAATGCTCGAGATGGGCCGGGGACGAATCATCAACGTCTCGAGCACGGCAGGATTGACCGGCTACCCATATGTCAGCGCGTACAGCGCCGCGAAACATGGCGTGATTGGCTTGACCCGATCACTCGCGCTCGAGTTGGCGAAAAAAAACATCACGGTCAACGCGGTCTGTCCTGGCTACACCGACACCGAGATCGTGCGTGAAGCAGTCGAAAACATCATGGCGAAAACTGGACGAACTGAACTCGAGGCTCGAGCCGAATTGACCAAACACAATCCTCAAGCACGCATGATCCAACCGAATGAGGTTGCCGATACCGTGCTGTGGTTGTGCCAGCCAAGCTCGAGTTCGATCACGGGGCAAGCGATAGCGATTGCTGGCGGCGAGGTGATGACGTGACC
>JAYURE010000736.1:0-3244 GCA_043756345.1 Deinococcales bacterium
TCCAGGATGAAATAACCTCCTCGTTTGGTCTCGAGAGACCTCGCTGTATTGCACGTGGTTGTTTTAGAAATAGGGAAGTTGTTTCATCCCAAGTCCTTACTTTGAAATTGCCAACATCTTCTTTTGTGCCTCCGCCAATGTCGTTTGCAGATCCGCGCCACCTTTGAAAATCCGCTCGAGCGCATCGTTGATGATTGGACGCCACTCTTGCATCTCGCCTCGCGGTGGAAAATTCACGGCCTGATCGAGGCCATCACGGGCTTGTGCAACGATGCCGCGTTCGTCCGGGTTGACGGTCACGCTTTTGCGCACCGGAATGTAGAAGCTCGATTTGGCCCAGCGTTCTTGGTTCTCGGTTTTCATCAGGAATTTCCAGAATTCAACCGTGCCTTTTTGCTGATCAGGGCTGGACCCTTTAAACGCAACCAGTTGGGCCTCACCAGCGACGCTCTTGCCAGGAAGCGTCGTGGCGGCCAAATTGAACGCCACCGAGTACGGTCGAATCGACGTGTACGAACCCGAAGGAGCAATCGCGAAGAAAACTTTGGTACGCAACAGATCGATAATCCCAGCTTGTGCTTCGTTGAAGGTTCTGGCATTCAGGGCACCAGATTTTTGCATCTCGAGCAAAAACCGCACACCCGCAAGGGAACCAGGACCATCCAAATCTGGCACGCCGTTCGCGTCAAAAATACTGCCGCCCAAACCAGTCACGAGTGAACCGAACAACCATGCATCCAAGAAGAACACTGCTCCCTTGGTGCCTCGAGCACTCAGGGTTTTGCTGGCCTTGGCGAATTCTGGCCAGGTTTTGGGCACGGAAATCCCTTTGGCTTTGAGGGCATCAGCGTTGTAGTACAGCAGCAGGATCGAGGTCGCCCATGGCAGCCCAAGGCGTTGACTGTTGACCTGCCCGTAATTCCAGGCTACCGGCACGAGATCCGATTGCAAGGCGGCAGGCATGTCCAAGACGCTGTTCAATGGTGCCAGTTGATTCGATTGTGCCAAGCGAGCAAAGAAGGCATTGTCAACCATCGCCATGGCTGGAGCATCATTGGCCCGCAATGCCGCAACCACTTTGATATTGATGTCGGTGTAATTGCCAACCGAGGTTTCATCAATCTGGTACTTCTGCTGCGAGGCATTAAACGCTGCCGTCAACTCCTTGAGTTCCTTCAAAGAGGATTCCGTCCCGACGTAATGCCAAAAGCTGATTCGGGTTGGACCGGCAGCTTCAAGCCGCCCGGAGGCCAAGGCCATCAGCAGGGCAGCGATCATGAATGCAGCAAATTTTTTCAAACGGTTCACCTCTCGAGTCTTTCAGGCTACCATTCTGGCACAGACCGTCGAACAGCGAAGTTCGGCAACGCATTCCATCGTGCCTGACACCTGAATTGTAGGTTCCGATTGAATAGAATCGGTGAAGAAACGGCCCGCAAACCTGCACCAATCCTTGAACGTCCCAACAAAAAATACCTCGAGCATAGTTGACGCTCGAGGCAGCAGGTGATCGGGAGTTTCAGCGGATCACACCGAGTTCCCGTCCAACTTTCTCAAAAGCATGCAGGGCTTTCTCGAGTTGTTCGGGTTTGTGCGCCCCGTTGTAACTGGTACGAATAATGCTCGCACCTTCTGGTACAGCCGGTGGCAGGCTTGGGGTGGTAAATATTTTTTCATCCCACAATCCGCGCCAGAAGCGAATGGCCAAGTCCAATTCGCCGACCAGCACCGGCACAATCGGTGAATCGCTGCCGAGCAAATCGAACCCGAGACCGAGCAGGTTCGAGCGCATGAAATTCACGTTCTTCCACATGCGTTCACGGTGCTCAGGCTCGCTGCGCATGATCCGCAGGGTTTCGAGCGCCACCGCCGCGTGCGATCCGGGCAGGGCTGCATTGAAGATGAAGGCTCGAGCCGTGTGTTGAATGAAATCGATCACTTCGCTAGGACCAGCAATGAAACCGCCGACGCTGGCAAAGGATTTTGAGAAAGTTCCGACCACCAAATCGACGTCATTGGCGATATTGAAATGCACGTGTGCACCCTCACCTCGAGGCCCGAGGACGCCGGTGGCGTGCGCATCATCGCAGATCAAACGGGCACCATACTTTTTGGCGACAGCAGCAACCTGATCGACCGTTCCAATGTGACCGCTCATCGAGAAGATGCCCTCGGTATAGACGAGACGTGCACCAGGCTTGCCCAGGTCCGCCTGTAACATTCGCTCGAGGTCGGCAGCATCGTTGTGCGCGAACCGGCGCAAATTGCCGATTCCGGCGTTGCTCATGCGCATGCCTTCGATCAGGCTGGCATGGTTTTCGCGGTCGAAATACACCAGATCATGCCGTCCCGCGAGTGCCGCCACCGAGGTCGCGCAGGCCAAAAAGCCAGCCGCGAAAACCAAAGCCCGAGGCTTACCCAAAAATTCGGCCAGTTCGGTCTCGAGCGTTTCATGGATCGTCAGGGTGCCAGTCAGAAACCTCGAGCCGGTACAGGAGGTGCCAAAATCCTCGAGTGCCTGATGCGCCGCCGCCTTGGGCCGAGGATCTTGGGTCAGGCCCAAGTAATCGTTCGAGCCGGTCAGGACGTACTCTTCACCCTCGACAATGACCGTGCCACCACCATGCTTGGCGATGGCTTTGAAGTATGGGTACAGGCCATTGGCTCGAGCATCATCGGCACGGTTGTAACGCAAGGCTTTGGTGAATGCGTCCTCGGAAGGGTGCAAACTGGGTATGGATTCCTCTGTTGGTGGTGATTTCAGCAAGGGTGGAGCCTCCTTGAAGCGATCTCAAGTTGCAAATCTGGGGATCGAACTTCTCTAACAAACTTTGGTCTGAACGGCACCATCAGCACTTGGGGTCGCCCGGCGTGTGATCCCTTGCAGGATTGTAAGGTGATTTCGGATTTGCGAATGAGATCCTTGTGAGCACACCGCAGCCGATGGATCAAAAAATGTAACTTAAAACAGAGACGCTTTAACCGCCTGTGCCACGCTAGCATGCTGTCATCATGAGAACAAAGGCTCGAAAGTCCCATATCTGAGCCCAGGAACGAAACTCGAGACTGACTCGAGCCTCAATCCCCCTTTGGATTCAACGTCTCGAGGACCACAGCCGTCTTTTCGATCACACGATCCAAATCAGATTGTTCAATAACCAATGGCGGCAAGTAACGAATCACGGTTGGGCTCGCCTGAAGCGTCAAGATGTGATGGTCATGCTCGAGCGCGTGAATGTACGGA
>JAYURE010000737.1:0-9129 GCA_043756345.1 Deinococcales bacterium
ACCGAACGCCTCGAAATTGCCGAATACTTGAAAGCCGTGCAGATTTTGCGCGACGCGCTCGAGCGATTGGTGGAAATGCACGGGTGAACAGCAGAGAAAAGAGAAAAGTAAGAACAACCCCCAGAAGCTCGAGCTTTTGGGAGTTACTTTTCTCTTTAATCTTCTTTGACTTTCCTCTGCCTTTACTCGTCTTCGGGTTCGAGTTCGTCGATCAGTTCGGCCAGGTCGTTGCCAGATTCGATGTCTTTGGAGATTTTTTCGATGGCGAGCCGCACGACTTCTGATTTGGAGATCAGGCGTTCCGGGCTCGAGAGTTCATACGCGGCTCGGGTCAGGAGTGCGTCTTGTTCGTCGGTGATGACGACTTGGAGGCGTTTTTTCTCTTTCTTCGGCATCAGTTTTCCTTGCGCTGCTCGACTTAAGTGCTGTTTGTGTGCGTGAATTCTGACTTTTTCTCGGGTTGAATCCATCGGCTGGGGACCGGGGACTATGCGAGTGAAATGCTCTATGGATTGAATGGTAGCACGTTACGGCTCGCACTCCTATGACAGACGTGTGACACACACTCCAAGTAATGGAATGATGAATAGACAACAGTTGAGTGATATGTGTAAGATACTGCTATTCGAGAGATTTCATCTCATCTTCAGCAAACCAAAAATCAATCCCAAGGGATGAATTCGTGTGGCCCACCGCAAGGCCAGAGAGAGGGACCCGTGCCTCCGCTGTTTGAAAGCAAAACCATGTCCAACGCGCCCTTGATCATCCGAGGCGGCAGCCCCATCCGTGGCACACTCGAGGTCAACCCATCCAAAAATGCGGCCCTGCCAATCATTGCGGCCAGCCTGTTGTGCTCCGAACCGATCACCCTGCACGGCATCCCACGCCTGTCTGATGTCGAAGTGATCCTCGAGATCGTCGCCAGTTTGGGTGCACGTTGGACCTGGATTGGACCGCACAGCATCACGATTCACACCCCAGAAATCACCAGCACCGAAGCGCCATACAGCCTGGTCGCCAAAATGCGGGCCAGCTTCAACGTGCTCGGACCATTGTTGGCCCGGGTCGGTCAGGCGCAAGTTTCGATGCCCGGAGGCTGTTCGTTTGGGATGCGCCCCGTGGATCAGCACATCAAAGCCTTCCGCGCCATGGGCGCAGCCGTGGTCGAAGAAAACGGCGATTTTCAAGTCATCCGTGACCATGAACTCTCAGGCCGCGTCGTTTTTGATCTGCTGACCGTCGGCGGCACGCAAAACGCGATCAGCGCCGCCGTGCTCGGTGGCGGAACCGTCCGTCTCGAGAACGCCTCGATTGACACCGACGTGGTGGATCTGGGCAACTTCCTGATTTCCTTGGGCGCGAACATCCGTGGCCTCGGCACGCACACCATCGAGATTCAAGGCGTCAAAACCCTACACGGTGGCGAATACACCATCATCCGTGACCGTCTCGAGGCCGGAACCTTCATGCTGGCCGCCGCCGCCAGCCGTGGCGTGCTGACCCTCGAGAATGTCGATGTCACACACATGCGATCCCTGACCGCCAAACTGATCGAAAGCGGCGTCAACGTCCTCGAGCTTGATGGCCGCACGATGCGCATCGATGCGAGCACTGGCAAACTCAAACCATTGACCGTGCAAGTCAGCGAATTCCCAGGCTTCCCGACCGACCTGCAACCACCGATGGGCGCGTATCTGGCCACCGTTCCCGGCACCAGTAAAATCTCGGATCGCATTTATCCAACCCGTTTGGGGTACTCGCAAGAACTGGCCCGCATGGGGGCCAAAGCCGAGGTTTTTGACAGCGTTCTGGTGATCGAAGGTGGCCCGTTGCGTGCCGCGCCAGTCAAAGCCGCCGACATTCGTGCCGGAGCCGCCCTGGTCGTCGCCGCAATCGCCGCCGAAGGCGAAACGCGCATCGAAGGCGTGGAGTTCCTGAACCGTGGGTACGAAAGGCTCGAAGAACGTTTGCGGGCCATTGGCGTGGATGTGGGTCGGACCGAACCGATCTTGGCGCTTGCCATCTAAAACAAGTGGAAAGTGGAAGCGCGAACAGCCCGTCAGCGCCGCAAGCCCGTCCGGTGCTGGTTTGGCGGCAAGAAGCGATCCTGCCCGCAGCGCATCAGGCCCGTCAGGTGCCGCTGTGGATGCAAGAAGGTGCTGCTGTAGGGTCAAGAAGGTGCTGTCTTGTGAGCAAGAAAGGCGGGCTCGAGGGCTCGCCTTTTTCGTTTTGGATTCACCCCGAATTTCAGCCCGGTCTCGAGACGCTCAGGAGTAAACTCGAGCCATGCTCGCAGCGGAACCAGTGAACGAAGCCAACGCACCTGATGATGTGGCTGATTCGCGTTCTGACCCTCGAGCCTTGGCGGAACTAGACCGGTTGCTGACTCAACTCGCTGCTGTGGTTGAAGTGGTTTACGTGCGCCGCCCGCTCGAAGGCGTGCTCGAGGATGAGGATGTCACGGCAGCGCAACTGCGCACGTTGCGGCTGCTCTCGAGCGAACCGGAAATCAGTCCTGGCTTGCTGGTCGGCGCGATTTCAGAAGGGTTGCGAATCTCGTACCCAGCAGCAACAAAAGCTGTGGATCGACTCGTCGAACGTGGCCTGGCCGAACGCAAACGCGACGAACGTGACGCCCGACAAACCCTGGTGCGCCTGACTGAACGTGGCCGTGAAGTCGTCTCGAGGGTCGCCGCAGAACGCCGTACAAAGCTCGAGGCGGCCTTGAAAGCGCTCGGTGGTGAATTGCCCACAAGATCACTCGCAACGCTGCTGGAAGCCTTCGTGACGCACAGCCTCAGTGATCCTCGAGACCGTGATGAAGTGCAACGCGAAGTTGGTTTGTAAAATTCGATGATCTCGGTTCTTACTGGGAGATACGAAATTTTACGCCAGCAAAAAAACTTGTGAGAATTTAGAAGCGTCAGTTTCGACTCGCAGATCCTTAAGAGAAAAGAACGAGAACCAAACCAATCGCCGCTGGAATCGCCTGGATAAACAAAATCCTGCGGTTTGCGGTCAGACCACCATACACGCCTGCGACAAGCACGCAGAGCAAGAAAAACACTTGCACACTTTTGCCACCGCCGAACAAACCCCAGAACAACCCTGCCGCCAGAAACCCGTTGTACAAACCCTGGTTCGCCGCCAGAACCTTCGTTGCCATGGCCGATGCGGGTGTATTTCCAAACGCCCGCAAACCTCTTGGGGTTTCCCACAAAAACATCTCGAGCACCAAAATGTAAACGTGTAACAAAGCAATCAAAGCAACCAGGATGTTCGCAACAATGACCATGGGACCTCCTTTTAGAATTCCTCGAGCATACGCTCAAACCTCGAGTTGGGAATCAAAGCGTCACTCGAGTTCACGGACCTCGAAGCGACGACCATCTGCGCTCTGATACACGCCACCACCTTCAAGCGATTCGAGCAATTCCAACACCAACTTGACCCGAGCAGTTGATGACGCGCCCAAACGCAACAGAATCGGAATCAACGCTGAGCACAAGACCACGACGATGGCGACCACCGTCATGCTGCGCCACAACCAATCGCTGGACCATTCCCAGATCAGTGCGCCAGAAATCAGTGCGACCAATAACGCGATACTGATCGCCGAAAGCGGTTGAACCCATTTGTACGCCACGTTCAAACTCGGTAATTGCAACAAGAATCCGTGCGCGAGACCGAGCGAAACCACCACGAAAACGAAGACGAATTTCCAGTACGTCCAACTTCCAGGCTCGAACCACAAGCCCACATTGATCAACACCAAACCAAGCAAGGCAATCACAATGCCAGTCACACCCAACCAACGCGGTCCTCGAGATTGCATGAACACCGCGCCAGACATCGCGCAAATGCTGGCAATCGAAACCGAGAACGAACTGGCCAGAATCTTGCCCTGCAACTCGCCAAAATTTCCGACCAGCACCGTGACCACCGCAATCAACGCGGTCAGGATCAGGAAGCCGATAAAACCACGCAAGGAAAGCTGTCGCAACAAGACGGTGTTCATGCCAGCAATCTACTCGAGATCTGCCAGAAAGCTGAAACTTGCTCGAGGCTACGCAGTAAACTCAAGCCATGGTGGATGCAGTGACAGAATACGAAAAATTGATTGCCAGTTTTGACGAAACCGATGGTGTGACCATCAGTCAAATGTTTGGCAAAGCCTGCCTGAAAATCAATGGTAAAGCGTTTGTCGCGCAGCATCTCGAGGTTGTGATTTTCAAACTTTCTGGCGCAGATCATGCTCGAGCTTTGGGAATTTCTGGCGCGGCATTGTGGGACCCTTCTGGAAAGGGCCGCCCAATGAAAGAATGGGTGGCGTTGCCAGCCACGGCCAGCAAGCACTTTGATGCGTTTGCAATGGCCGCCCTCGAGTACGTGACGCAAGCTTGATGTCCGAACATTTTTTCGTGTTACGAACGTGTTACACCCGTGCTGCACAGGCTCGAGGAAGTCACAGTGATTTCTATGTGTTTGCGATAACATGGGCTTGATGTCCTCGCGGAATCCCATCTTTGCGTTGTCTTCGACTGGGAATCACGCTCAGGCGTATGAACTCTATTGTGCGCAGGCCAGCACCACGCCTGAAGATGACCGTTGGGCCGGTGCGTGCCTGTTGACGCTCGGGCAGTACGAACGGGCGAAGGTGATCTTGTCGCAAGCGGTTCGTCGTGGCTGTGGTGCAGCACGGATTCAATTGGCGATGGCGCACGGTGGGTTGTTTCAACTCGAACGGGCCGAAACGATTCTCTCGGAAATCGATGCCGGTGCGCTGGTTGCGTTCGATCAAGTTTTGGCGCTCCGGGCTTCGGGCATGTTGGCGGTGGCTCGAGGGCAACGCAAGCTGGCTTTGGGGCATTTCGAGCACGCCTGGGAGATCGCCCTGATCGATGAGGACAGCGCTCCGTTGCGATCCAGTGTCGCACAGCAGTTGGCGATTCAGTACCACCTGTCTGGGCGCGACGCTCGTGCCGAAACTTTTTTTGATCTGGCGCTACCAGGCTTGAACGATCTCAAACGTGGGCGGTTGTTGGCGACTCGGGCTTTGTGTCGCACGTACCTGGGTGATTTTGTTGGTGCGAGCAACGATTTGCAGGCGGCAGCGGACCTGATGCAAGATTCGCATTGGCGTTTACTGCCGCACATCAGGGCCGCCCTTGAACGGGCGCAGGGTCACACGCAATCGGCGATAGAAGCGTTTTTGCACGTGTCTGGCACGGCAACCGATGATCCCGAAACGGAATTGTTCGTCGAACTCGAGTTGACGGCCTTGTACACGGAACTCGATTTGTTCGATCAGGCACACGGGCATTTGACTCGAGCCAAGCAACTTTCGGGTCAACCGTATCAGGATGCCGCGATTGATTTGCGTGCTGGGGCGTTGCTGGCGCGACAATCTGATCCGCTGGCTTTGCCTGTGCTCGAACGGGCTGCGACTGCGTTCACGGCCTTGGGTTCGGACCGCGAGGCGGCCTGGACGATTTTGCATCTGACCGAAGCCTGTTTGCGTTTGCAAATACCTGAACGGATGGACGTGGCGATTCGGCAAGCGTTGACTTTTCGGCACGCTCTGGGTCCGGCGGTCTTGAACATCGAATTGCGCACCTTACCAGTTTTGCTCGAGTACCTTTCTGCACGGCCCAAGCATGTTGGCTACGTCTTATTTGAGGATTGGAAGTCACGCAATCAAACACAACCGTTGCGCCTTGAGCTTCGTTTTTTTGGTAACGCGGGCGTATTCGTCGATGGTGCGCCGGTCAGGTTGCGCTACAAACGCAGCCTCGAGGTGCTGGCACATTTGGTGTTGCAACCTTCGGGAAGCATGAAAGAATTACTGACCGATTTGTTTGCCGATGAACCACCGGCCACCGCCAGAAGTTACGTGCATCAGGTGCGTTACGACCTCGAGAAATCTGCTGCGGGTTTGAGGATCGAGTTTGATCGTGTCTCGAGAAAATACGCGCTCGAATCGGATGGCGCAAAGTTTTCTGCCGATGTGCTCGAGTTCCAAACCTCCATCGCTGGCAAAACCGAGATTGGTTTGTTGCGGGCACTCGAGTTGCATCGTGGGCCGTTTCTGGTCTCGAGTGATCACGATTGGGTACGTGAGCAGCGGGAACGTTTGATCTGGGCAGCGATTCAACTCGGACTTGAATTAATCGAACAGTTCGAGGCTCAGAACCAATTCGAGAACAGTTTTGTTCTCGCGGGTCGGTTGCTCGAGCTTGATCCGTTCAATGCTGGCCTGGCTGGGTGTTTGGTTCGGGCCGCAAAAAATCTGAATTCTGAATCTGCCAAACTGAGTGTCTCGAGGTTGCGGCAAAAGTTCGTCACAGAATTCGGTGAGGTTCCAAGTGTCTTCGAGTGATTGCGAGTCTTCGGCTTGAATTTGTGGCTTGAATTTGTGGCTCGAGTCCTGACGTGAAAAATATCAAGAATTGATCATCTTGCGCTGATACACTCCAGGAATGCGCACCGATGCAGCTTGGAGTTTCACCGCGAAACGCTTTCTCGGCCTGATGTGCGGCCTGACATTTTTGGCCGTGGCCTGCACGCCGCAAGGGAATTCTAATTCTGCGAATCAACCACCGGCGGGATCGCCAACCACGGCGAATCCGATTTTGTTCGTGACGCAAGTGCCGGTCAAGGATGACTTCACCACGATTGGATCGGTCTTTGGCAACCACCGTGGCGATTTGCAATCGGCGGCTCGAGGTGGCGATTTGTGGATTCGGTACACGGATGGCAGTTTGAAAAATTTAACGAAAACCGCTGGTTTCGGCGTGGACGGTTTTCAAGATTCCAAAGCGATTGCGGTGCGCGATCCGAGCGTGCATTGGGATGGTCAGAAAGCCATTTTTAGCATGGTGATCGGAGCGCCCGAAAAACAGTACGAGTACAGAGATTACTACTGGCAACTGTACGAGGTCACGGGCTTGGGCGCAAAGGACACGCCGAGTATCACGAAAGTCTCGAACCAGCCGCTCGAGTTCAACAACATATCGCCCATTTACGGAACGGATGATCGGATCATTTTCACAACTGACAGGCCTCGAGATGGGGCGCGTCATTTGTACCCGCAACGCGACGAGTACGAGGAGGCTCCGACGGTCACGGGTTTGTGGAGCTTGAATCCCGCAGATGGAAATCTGAAACTCTTGAACCACGCGCCGAGTGGTGATTTCACACCGATCATCGACAGTTTCGGTCGCGTGATTTTCACGCAATGGGATCATTTGCAACGCGATCAACAGGCCGATGCGGACCGTGGTGGCGGCACGAACGGCACCTTCAATTACTCGAGTGAAGCCACCGATGCGCAACGCCTGAACATCCGCGATGAGGTTTATCCAGAACCTCGAGATGCAACGCAGGCGAAGGGCACGAATTTGAACACGCACACCTTCAACCAGTTTTTTCCGTGGATGATCTTTGAAGACGGCATGGAGAGCGAAGTCGTCAATCATTTGGGCCGCCACGAATTGGCCGCGTACATGCCGCAAAGTTTCAATGACGATCCGAACCTGATCGAATACTACGGACAGTACGCCCGCAAGAATCCGAACGCGATTGCGAACATGTTGCAAATCAAAGAGGACCCAACCAAACCCGGCAAGTACTTTGGCGTGGACGCGCCAGAGTTTTACACGCACGCCTCCGGGCAGATCGTCAGTCTCGAGGCTGGACCAAACGTCAGTCCCGACGTGGCACAAATCACGTATGTCACGCATCGTGAAACGGCAGGGTACACGGAAGAGGGTAAGGCCGTCAGCGCGGACCATTCCGGGCTTTACCGCGAACCGTTGCCGCTCTCGGATGGAACGTTGGTCGCGGTGCACACGGCCGAAACGCATGCGACCGGCGGGCAGTACTCGGGTAATTACGATTTTCGCCTTAAACGATTGAAAAAATCCGGCACGGTTTGGGTCGCGGATCAACCACTCACGGGTGGCCTGAACAAAACCTTGAGTTACTGGGACCCGGACAAGAAAATCGAATTTAACGGCGCACTTTGGGAACTCAATCCGGTCGAGGTTCGGGCTCGAGTTCGTCCGGCGCGACTCAGTGCGACGCTGGATGCTCCTGAACAAAAAATGTTTTCACAGGCTGGTGTAAACGAGAACAAACTGCGAACCTGGTTGGTACAGAATAATCTGGCGGTCGCTGTGACCCGGAATGTCACCTCTCGAGACGATTTGGACAAGCAGCAACCGTTCAATCTGCAAGTGCCCGGTGGTGTCAAAACCGTGAGCGGTGCGGGCAAGGTTTATGATGTTGCTCACCTGCAATTTTTTCAGGCGGATTTGATTCGCGGTGTTGGTGGCACCAGCGAACCTCGAGATGGTCGGCGCGTCTTGGCGCAAGTGCTGCACGATCAGAATGCCATCGCGCAAAATCCTGTCAATCCGGGCGGACCCGCCGGAAGTGTCGCCGTCTCCAGCGACGGATCGATGGCGGCATTCGTGCCAGCGCGTCGCGCCCTGTCCTGGCAACTGACCGACTCGAGCGGAACCGGCGTGGTGCGTGAACGCTACTGGTTGACCTTTCAACCCGGCGAGGTGCGCGTCTGCGGTTCGTGCCATGGATTGTCGGACAAGGATCAGGCGGGCAATGGCGTGCCGACCAATCCGCCACAGGCGTTGCTGAAATTGCTGCAAGCTTGGAAGATCAAAAACCCATAAGCTCGAGAACCAGTAGGCTCGAGATAACACGTTCGTAATACGTGCCTTCACTAACCTCCTTGTGTTGTTCAAGGAGGTTTTTTGATGCGAGTAATCATCTGCTTTTTACTGCTGTTTGGCCTGAACATTTTTCCGGCTTCGGCGCAACAATCCCCAAGCTCGAGCATTACTGGTCCGCTCGAGCCAGTATTGATTGATGATGTCCTGATCGAAGGCTTAAATGATGATGTGCTCAAAGGTCGGATTCGGATTGCGATTGATGTTGAACTCGGCAACCTTACCGAGAACGTAGCGGTGGAACGTGTACGTGAACAGGTGCTCGAGCTTGGTTTATTCCGCGAGGTGCGTGTCGAATTGCAAGTCCGTGACGGCAAGAATGTCCTGGTGATCAGCGTCAAGGTCAATCCGAAAATTGGCAGCGTCGAAGTGATCGCCA
>JAYURE010000738.1:0-3239 GCA_043756345.1 Deinococcales bacterium
AGAACACGTTCAGCCCGTGACCGATCTGATCCTTGAGATGATGCGTGATCTTGAAACTGGATTGCGTGATGAGAACTCAAACTTGGCCTCGAGCGTGGCTGACCGGGACAATGATGTTGACCTGCTGACGGCATTGCTGAACGAATCCCTTCTCGAGCGACAGCACGCAAACCAAAACGATTTGGTTGCCAGCCTGCGCGTGGTCAGGGGTCTACAGCGCATCGGCGATCACCTCGAGAACGTCGCTGAACGCATCGTCTTTTGGATCAACGGGCCACAGCACCATTGAGCAAATTCGAGACGGGCTTTTTGGAAACCGCACCCCGAGGTTGATCCACGAACATGTAACCGCGCCCATGCACGGTCACAATATACTTGGAACCTTTGGCGTGATCGTGCAAGTGATGCCGCACTTGCAACACGTGCTGATCAACCGTGCGGACCTTGCCCGCGAAGTGTTCGCCCCAGGCGATGCGCAAAAGTTCATCCTTGTGAACGACCCGTCCGGCGTTTAGCATCAAGGTCTCGAGCAACTCGAATTCACGGCGGGTCAACTCGAGTTCATGTCCTTGAAACCAGGTGCGTTGCGCGTTCGGATCGAGGCGGACATCACCGATTTCGACGACCTCACGCAACGGGATGCGATGGTCCTCGTGGATCAATAGTTTGCTGGCACGTGCCCGCAACTCGAGCGGATCGCACGGTAGGCGCAGGAAATCGTTACAGCGATTGAACAGGCTGGCCTGCACTTCGTTGGGTTGAGCCAACGCCAGCACAGGACATTGCTTCGGGCTGTCTGAAAGCAGTTCAAGTGGGGCAATCAACAACGCCAGGTTGCGATGCCATTGCGGATCGTCTCGGGTTTCGATGTGCCGATGCTCGGTTTGCAGGTGTGAGCGAAGCCCTTCCCGAAAAATCGGGTCTGGATGGGCAATCAGAATCACAGACGCTTGCACGTTTTTACAATGCCGCCGAACTGTCATGCCTAGGTCAGCAGACCTGTGAATTCAATGCTCCGCTCGAGCCTGTCTCTGGAACACTTCTTCACACTGGTACAAACGTACTGGTACAAAAGAGGCCATGACCTCTTGGGTTTGGCTGGGTGGGCACCTTTCTTCAAGACGGCCAATCATGGATGGCACAGCATGGATGGCACGATACAGATTTGCCAACACTGCCAGGAGTTTCATTGAATGCCCGTGCGAATGCGTCACGAAACCCGCTGTACGATTCGTAACCACTCTCCAAAATCACACCGTCCAACGCGGCCCCATCTCGAATCCGACGGTGCGCATCAACCAACCGTCTCTCTCGAGCGAACGCCTGGAAGCTCATCCCATAAACGCGCAGAAAATGCCGACGAACCGTGCTTGGATGAATGCCCCGAGCCTGCAAATCCGCATCTTTAATCCGCTTGTTTGGTGCTCGCTCGAGATCGGCCAGCAAGTCCGAGACCCAATCTGGATGGTCATGGGCGTTCAGTGGACGGCAACGTTTGCAGCAACCAAGATCACGTCTGCCTCGGGAAGTTTCTCGAGGTTGAATTCTCCGTACTGGCCGTGAATGTCGCTGATCGTCAGGATACGCATCCGACTTTGGTTGTACCAGGATGGGTTTGCGTGCCGCATCCGCCAATTGCCTTACATCGTTCATTTGGGATCAGGACAGGTGAACTGTTTTGGCAAGGCTCGAGGCTATGGTGTCGCCCGACCAAGCTGACCGAATTGATTCGTTAGCACACCAAAAGCGTCACATTCGCGAAGACCGCTTTGAACACCGTGTCATCAAAACTCAGCACCTCGAGCCCGTGATGCTCCGCGTGTGCCGCGATCAGGAAATCCGCGACAATCCGCCTCGGTACACTTCCGGCGCGTCGCAACATCACGTACTGCCCAAACGCAGTGCCCGCCGCATCCCAAACGGAATCCGGCATGTCCCAAACGACCCCGACACCCTGCAACTTCAACCAAGCATCAATCGCGGGCCAAGACCCGGACGCTCGCAACTCCGAAAACACCACCGGGCAGATGCAAAACGCCTGACTCGAGTACGTGTTCAACGCCGCAAGTGCTCGAGCGTGGTTGCTGTCGAGTCGGTTTAAGGCGCTGAAGACCAGATTCGTGTCCAACGAAATCATTCATCGTTCCGGGATGGACGCACGGGTTCATCGTCCCAACGGGATTCACGCACGGCGGCAAGCGCATCGTTGCCCGTCTCAGCCTGTAACGCGCTGACATCGAACTGCTCGAGGACTGTCGCTATCGTCTCGGAAGGATTTGGGCGTTTGACCCGCAACTCGAGCACGTTACCGATCTCGAGTTTGAATTCGATCTTGTCACCGGGCCGCAAGCCGAGCGCATCCCGCATCGCTGCGGGAATGGTGATCTGGTGCTTCGGGCTGATCGTGCCTTCAATGGTGTCTCGAGCTTGGGTCATATCGGACCTCTTTCACCAAGAGTATACTACCAAGCAATTCCCACCAAGCAATTCCCACCAAGCAATTCCCACCAAGCAATTACAGCAATGGCTTCGGGTGTGACGTGCGCGTGGATCGGACTGCCGCTTTGGTGTGGTCGAACGCGCCGTTGGTCGGCCCGCAAGTTTGGGTCGTTCGTTTTGGGCGCTCGGGCCAGCAGGTCCACTTTCACGTCGCGGCTGCCATTCGTACCCGTGCCGGGTTTGATGAATTGGTATTTTTCTGCGCCTTTGACCACCACGTATCCGAGCGTATCGAGCGCTTGACGGAAGCCTTTTCGTTTTTCGCCATCTGCCAGGACCTCGAGCCTCAGGATCACATCGAAATCATCGGTGGCC
Organism: Deinococcales bacterium; assembly: GCA_043756345.1. GTDB lineage: Bacteria > Deinococcota > Deinococci > Deinococcales > JAAFIG01 > JANOWZ01. The sequence goes on from JAYURE010000738.1 coordinate 2,815, forward strand.
CGTGCGCTTGGAATGTTCGTGATCAGGCTGGGTGTGCCGGAAACCTCGAGCCATTCGCGGCGCAACAGCAAGCCTGACCCACCAGCCAGGATCAGTGGAATACCGTGCGATTCCAGGGCGTGCAGCAGATCGAACAAGTGCGGCATCAATGGCGCAAACGGTGTCTGCTCGAGGTTCATGCTTCATCGATCAGGCGTTGGCGCAGGGGTTGGGCACTCTCGTGCATGCGAATATCTGAGTTGAGCATTTCCAGGTACGTTTGCACCCTCGAGGCCCAACGCACACCCTGATTTGTTTCGGTCTGATCTGTTGCAGCTTGATGTTCAGCATTAAAGTACACGGCATCATCGGGTGCTTGCCGAATCTCGAGGTTCGCAAAACGATCCTCGCTTTGCGCGTTCAAGTTTTTCAACAGCGGTTCGGCG
>JAYURE010000739.1:0-3218 GCA_043756345.1 Deinococcales bacterium
GAGTTAGACGATCTCGAATCCGAAGACCGCAACGGGTCCGAAGACGAGGAGCGCGAAAACCGTTTTACCGAGGAGAGCAAACGACACATCAGCGGTGACGGCGTGCGTCAATACCTTTCCGAAATTGGTCGCGTGCCACTCTTAACGCTCGAGGAAGAAATCTCGCTCGCCCGGCGCATCGAGGAGGGCGAGGCGGCCAAACACGAACTCGAGATGCACGGCGATCAACTCGATGAGCGTGCCCGCCGCAACCTCGTTCGGCGAGGTCAGGATGGTGATCTGGCGCGTCAAGGTTTGACCGAAGCGAATCTGCGGCTGGTGGTCAGCCTGGCCAAGAAGTACACCAACCGTGGCATGAATTTTTTGGATTTGATTCAGGAGGGCAACCAAGGTTTGATCCGTGCGGTGCAAAAATTTGAGTACAAACGCGGTTTCAAGTTTTCGACCTACGCGACCTGGTGGATTCGCCAGGCGATCAACCGGGCCATTGCCGATCAGTCCCGCACGATCCGTATCCCGGTCCACATGACCGAAAGCGTCAACAAGCTCAAGCGCATCGCCCGCGACTTGCACCAAGACCTCGAGCGCAATGCGACCCATGAGGAGATCGCCGAGCAGATGGGTCCCGGCTGGACGGCGGCCAAGGTCGAAGAGGCGTTTGGCCTGACGCAGGAGGCCTTCTCGCTCGAGACGCCGGTCGGTGACGAGAAAGACAGCGTTTACGGCGATTTCATCCCAGACGGTCACGCCGATACCGCCGTTGAAAATGTTGCAAAAACCATGCTCGCCGAGAGGCTCGAGACGGCCCTGTTAAAACTCTCCGACCGCGAGGCGATGGTTTTGCGCCTGCGCAAAGGCCTGCTGGACGGACGTGAGCACACGCTCGAGGAGGTTGGGCAGTATTTTTCGGTCACACGCGAAAGGATTCGACAGATTGAAGCGAAGGCCTTGAGGAAAATGAAGTACCACGAAACTCGCACCCGTGGCCTGCGTGACTTTTTGGATTGAACCTCGGCCTACCGTTTTCTTGGTTTTTTCGAGACGGTGAACGATACGAAATCGGTTCGTTCTTGGTCGGCTTTTGACCCCACCGGCTGCGGTTAACAATATCTATTCAGAAGGCTCGAGCCTGAAATTCAAACCTTTTACAACTTGCCAAGAGTGATGTTTGCAACCTGGGATGTTTGAAAACAGTAAAGTACACGTCTTGGATCAAGACGGGGGCTTGGATCAGGTCGGGATGTTTTGGTATTCGCGCAATAGATTTTTGGTTCACAAAAAGTTCTCAAACTATTGTCTGTCAATACACGGACGGAAACTCCCTAGACGGAACCAAGTCTTTGACGATGATCACCTCGAGTGTGCGCGGCCCATGCACCCCCTCAACCCGCGAGAGTTCAATGTCACTCGTGGCACTCGGCCCAGAAATGAATGTAAGTGGTCGGCCCGCAAGAATGCTCGGCTCGAGCAGCTTCATCGCGGCGGGCAGGTTGTCCACGATCTGCGACTCGAGCAGTACGCAGAGGTGAAAATCTGGGATCAAGGTCAATGCGCGTCGGCCTTGACCTCGGGCGTGATCGAGCACGAGGGTTCCCGTCTCGGCGATGGCGAGAGTGCAACCGGTCAGCACAGCATCGGCCCGCTCGAGTTCGGAATGCTCGAACAAACGGGTTGATTCCTCGAGCAATTCAAAACCCTTCGGCTTCCACTCTTCGGGCAGATCGTGCGGCACGATCAGGCGTTTGATCCCCTGTCGTTCGAGTGATGCCTGAATGCTCGAGGCGAGTTTGTCTACCGTAACAATCTCAACCCGAGCCCGGTATTCGGCGATGCGTTCGGCGGTCAACTCGAGCAGGTTGGTGTGTCCCGTGCTCGAGCGGTACGTGCGGTTCACGAGAACGTCCTCGCTGCGTTCGGTCACTGGAACATCGCGGATCGCATTGCGGATGCGCTCGAGCATCACCTGTTTCGCATCGCTCATGACTTCGATTCCTTCTCACGCTCGAGCCACCACTCACGGAAACTCTGCGCGGGCACGGCGGGCAAATCTCGGGTGTTCGTCCATCCGGCCAGCAATCCAGGCAGGCTTGAGATGACCTTGTTTTTCGTCAGTGGAATTTGTCCAACTCGGGCGGCTTTCTGCGCGAGTTCGTAGCGCGTGTGATCCGAGAACGTCCAGGCCACGGTTTTCATGGCGATGGCCTCCAAGTTCAAGAAATTCTTGATCGGACTCGAGTGAGCGGCTTTGTGTTTGACGACCTCGCCGCGCAAATGAATCAGAATCTCGGGAATGTTGATTTTGACCGGGCAGACCTCGTAACACGCCCCGCACAAACTCGAGGCGAACGGTAGGGATTGCGCGTGCTCGGATTCCAGACCGATCAATTGCGGGGTCAGGATCGCCCCAATCGGACCGGGGTAGACGCTGCCGTAGGCGTGCCCTCCCGTGCGTTCGTAGACCGGGCAGACGTTCAGGCAGGCGCTACAGCGAATGCAGTGAAGTGCTTGCCGTCCAACCTCGTCCTCGAGCACCTGGGTTCGTCCGTTGTCGAGCAGCACGAAATGAAACTCTTGCGGACCATCACCCAGGCCTGCTGGGGTGCGGTGAACACCGGTCCACAGGCTCGTGTACGGATTCATCCGTTCGGCGGTGCTCGAGCGTGGCAAGAGTTGCAGCATCACCTCGAGATCGCGCAGTTCGGGCAGCACCTTCTCGATGCCCATGATGCTGATCAGCACATCCGGCAGGGTCAGGCACATGCGGCCGTTGCCTTCAGATTCGACTACACCGACCGTGCCAGTCTCGGCGATGGCGAAGTTCGCTCCACTGATGGCGACTTTCGTCTCGAGAAACTTCCGGCGCAAGTACGTTCTGGCGGCATCGGCCAAGGCTCTGGGATCGTCGGTCAATTCGTTCGGCTCGAGCTTGAGTGCCTTCAAGAACAACGCTCGAATCTCGGCACGGTTCTTGTGAATCGCGGGCACGAGGATGTGACTCGGATGGTCGTGCGCGAGTTGCACGATCAACTCGGCCAGGTCGGTTTCAATCGCTTGAATTCCGTCTTTCTCGAGCGCATCGTTCAATCCGATTTCGTCAGTGGTGATGCTTTTGACTTTGATGACTTCCGTAGCCTTGTGTGATTGCACGATCCCAGAGACGATCCGGTTCGCCTCTTCTGCGTCTCGAGCCCAATGAACAATTCCGCCTGCTTTCGTGA
>JAYURE010000740.1:0-3217 GCA_043756345.1 Deinococcales bacterium
CGCACATGGATTGTTGGCAGTGGATGTGCATCAAAAACCTCAGGTGACGCTCCAGAAACTCGATCCAAAGTCGAAGAAGAAATGTCCGAATGGGAAAAAACCTGAGACCCGCTGCGAAAAATACACGGCTCCGATGCAGTCGTTCCGGGAGTTCGTGATTTTCATTCATGATGAACCTGAAAGCCATGATCCGCATTGGCTGGAGAAAATCGAAAATCCTGCAATGCACGTGATTGAACACCCGGAGCACGAGCCAGTGTCGAATGCAGAAAAGGCTCGACGCGAAAAAGCCAAAAAACAAATGTCTCAGATCGAATTGCAAATGGCTGCCAAAAAGGACAAACACAATGCACGCACTGGTGGGTCATTGATGTGCATCAATTACCGATCTGAGCAAATGCTTTACCGGGAACGTCTCATCCACAAATGGACTGCGAATGGACACCTCGAGAAAGCCGTGATCAACGAGGAACAGCATCACAGTTCTTGGTTGTTCGGTGATCCGGCAACACCGGTTTTGCGGGCGTACATCGGTGATCCGGTCAGGATTCGTTTGGTTCATGCGGGTGTCAAAGAAACCCATGTTTTCCACCTGCATGTTTACGAATGGCATTCCGATCCTGGAAATCCAGATTCGCCATTGATCGATGCGATCAGCATCAGCCCCGGCTGCGGTCACACCATCGAACCTCTTTTCGGTGCTGGAAACGTACAGACCGTCGCTGGCGATGTGATTTGGCATTGCCACCTGTACCCGCATTTTCACATGGGCATGTGGGGCATGTTCCGCACCTTTGACACGTTGCAAACTGGCAAACTTGGCGCAGAACTCAAGTCTGATAACGACGGCTACGACGATGCCTACGCTGGGCGTAAGATTGGGCAATACCCGAATGGCAGCGACATCAACCTGCTCGCGCCATTGCCAGACCGTCAACCGCCACCTAAGCCGACACCGAGCAAACCTGGATACCCGTTGTTCATGGCGGGCAAACCGTATCAGAAATCACCGACACCACCATGGCCTCCTCGAGACGTTTATCCCAGGCCCGCAAATGAAGACGAGTACGATTACCGTGAACCGAGCAAGCTCGAGGCGAGAGCGATGCACAAGCACGCCAAACCAGGAGAATTGTTCACATCGTTTGGGCATCCGACGAATAAAACTGTTTGGGCGGACAATGGCACTGGTCGCCGCGAACACTTGGTTGAGCATCCCGAATTAAGTGCGCGACCGCATGACATCGCGGTCACAAACACGATGATGGTCTACAACAACGATGGCTGGCATGACCCAGACGGCCACTTGTTTTACTTGCCGGATGAGAACAAGGTCAAACGCAATGAATTCTTGAACCACCCGGCGCACGACGCACATGACGCGCACAAGAAAATCACTTCCAAAGCAGCCGGGGAACGCCAAGCGAGACTCGATCAAGCCCTGGCCTCGAGCGAAAATCTGCACGAACCGTTGTTCTTTCGTTGTCAACACGGCGAGGTCCTCGAGTTGACGCTCGAGAATCGATTGGGGCCATTGAAGACCGATAAGTTTGATTTGGGATTGCCACCAACCAACCCCGAGCAAGGACATGAACTGATTCGGCCAGTGTTGGGCAAAAACAATTTCCTCGGCGAGTGTGGATTGCACGTTCACCTGGTCAAATTCGATCCGATTTGCGCCGATGGAGCCAGCACCGGTTGGAATTACATGAGTGCCCCAAGCATGGGCAAGAAGATGGTTTACCGCTGGTGGGCAGATGAGGAATTTGGCACGATCTTCTTTCATGATCACCTGTTTGCCAACACCCGGCAACGGCGTGGCCTGTTCGGAGCGCTACTGGTTGAACCATTCGGCGCGACATTCCACGATCCATGGACCGATCAGCCAATTTTCTCCGGGCAACAGGCCGTGATCAAACTGCCGGACGGTCAGCAATTTCGTGAGTTCTGCATCGGCATCGGAGATTGGATCGCGGCGTATGACCGATACGGGATTGCGCTCGAGCCACCAAAGCACCTTGGCGGTCACGACGACAACGGCATCATGGTTGTCAATTACCGGTCCTCACCGCTCAAGGAACGAGGCGAAGACTCGAGCCTGTGGTTCTCATCGCAAAAGGACTTGGGCGCAAAAGGCGAACCGGACACAACCATTTTCCAGACGCACGCAGGCGATCCAGTTTGGTTGCGTTTGATTCAAGGTTCGCACGAAGAACAACACAGTTTCCAGATTCACGGACTTCGTTGGAACCGGTTGCGCCAAGACCGGAATTCGCCGTGGCGCAATCAGCAAACCATCGGAATCTCGGAAGCGTTTACCTTCAAACTCGATGGGCCAGCGCTACAAGGAGATTACCTCTGGAAACTCGCGGGCTTAGACGACTCGTGGTTAGGTTGCTGGGGCTTGATTCGAGCACATGATCCAGAAAAACACCAGTCTGCCGCGAGCAATGGCGGTCCAATTCCAAAACGTCTATCAAGAGATAATTGGGATCGAATTCAAAAGGTTCGAAACCACAAGAACGAGATCACTCGGAAAGACGCGATCATTGCTGATCATTCAAAAATTCCAGAATCCGCACCAGTACGCAAATATCACGTCGTTGCCCGACAAGCCGAAATCACCTACCGCGACTCGAGCCATCCCAAAGGCAGCCTGACTGATCCGTTCGGTCTGTACTTTCACGCGATCAGCATGACAAACCCGGACAACACCGTTGTTCAATTCAACATGCCAGAACATCAAGAACCACTGGTCTTGCGGGCGATTCAAGGTGAAAAAATCGAGGTCACGCTCGAGAATCAACTGCCAGATCATGTCCTTTCCGAACCACTCTGGGCAGCACCGGGCTTGGATTTTGAAGGCGACGAGGGCACGGTCATTGATCCAAAGGAGCGCCGTAAAGTCACGAATCGGGTTTCACTGCATGCCGATATGGTCTTTTACGATGTACGCAATTCCGATGGAGTGACTGCCGGATTGAACGGTGTGCAACACGTGGACCCTGGGCAGTACTATACCTACACCTGGTATGCCGATAAAGCCAACACCACAGGTGGTTCAAAAGATCAACCCGAACAAATCGGACTGAGCCTGCTGCAAGACATGGCTGATTTGCGCAACCATCGGCATCACGGTCTGATCGGTGCGCTTGTGATCGAACCGGAAGGTTCGCAACCACTCGAGGTTCCAGAGGGTGCAAACACCGCTCCAGCC
>JAYURE010000741.1:0-3209 GCA_043756345.1 Deinococcales bacterium
GAAAAGGCGATCCTGCCGAACGTGCCAACGATGCTCGGATCGGAAAAGGCGGGGCTCGAGGAGATGATTGCCAACGCCAAAAACCTCGTCATCAAAGCCGTCGGCGAGGCGGGCGGTTATGGCATGTTGGTCGGGCCGCACAGCGATGCAACCGAGATCAAAGCCTTTCTCGAGAAGGTCGAGGCGAATCCGCGCAACTACATTGCGCAGCCGACGCTGGCGCTCTCGAGGCATCCGACGTACTACCCGGATTCTGGTTTGATGGAACCATGCCATGTCGATTTGAGGCCATATGTGCTGGTCGGCCAGAAAACCACGATCATTCCCGGCGGCCTGACCCGCGTGGCCCTCAAACGTGGCTCGCTGGTCGTCAACTCGAGCCAGGGTGGCGGCAGCAAAGACACCTGGGTTCTGGACCGGTCCTTGTTCACGATGCGGAGCGACCAATGAATAACCCCACGCGCTCGAGCCTTGATTTTCACTTTCCTCTTTCCTCTTTCCACTTTCCTCTCGCCTTTGGAGGTTCACGTGCTGTCTCGAGTTGCTGAGAGCCTCTTCTGGATCGGTCGCTACATCGAACGGGCCGAGAACGCCGCTCGGTTGCTGGATGTCAATTATTACGCCACGCTCGAGGGTTCGGGTTTGGTTTCCGAACAGTGGGGACCGCTCTTGACGATCACCGGTTCTGAGCTTGCCTTCCGGGAGCACAACACGCGGGCCGATGGGCGCAGCGTGCCGTACTGGTTGGCGTTCTCGAGCGACAACCATTCGAGCATCAAATCCTGTCTCGAGCAGGCCCGTGAAAATGCGCGGTCCTTGCGGGATCGCCTGAGCACGGAAATGTGGGAGGCGCTCAACCGTTCGTATCACGATTTGTGTTTCGGCACCGAACGCATCCTCGAGCGTGACGAACTGCACTCGTATTGCGTGGCGGTGCGTGACGCCAGCCATTTGTTTCACGGCATCGCAGCGGCAACACTCTTGCACGATCCGGGCTGGGATTTCTTGCGGGCCGGTCAGATGCTCGAACGCGGCGACAACGTGCTGCGCTTGTTGCAGGTGCGTTACCGGCGCAAAGGCCCAGAGGCAGCCGTGGCCGATGCGCTCGAGAATCACCGTTGGATGGCGGTCCTCAAAAGCGCCAGCGCTTACGAGGCGTATCGCAGGCGCTATCACACCAGCCTCGAGTTGCGGCGCATCGTCGAATTTTTGGTCCTCGAGCCGCGTTTTCCGCGCAGCGTGCGTTACAGTGCCGGACGATTGCAGAATGCGCTCGCCTCGATTGCCAGAACCAGCGGGGCGCAACCGGAGATGCTGCGCCGGGTTGGTTGGTTGGTGGCGCAACTCGAGTACGCCTCGGTGGACAGCATTTTGGATTTGGAAACGCCAAGCCTTGAACGTTTGCTCGAGGAATTCAACGCGGTTGGGGCTGGTGTCTTTGAGGCGTACTTCAACGTTTGAGACAGATTCGCAAACAGTTTGCCTGTTGCGTTGCAAGTCGGTTTTTGCTGTCACCTTCAAGTTGGATGGCGTAAGATGCTCAGGCTCGAGCGTGGGCCAGAAGAAACGGGCCAGCAGAATCGGGCCAACTGTTTTGAGCCAGCCGTACTGGGACAGTGATTCGGGGTTTGTCATGCGTGCACAAATTGCTCACACCACCCTGTACCAATACCCTCAGGACGCCTGGGATTCGCACAATCAAATTCGCCTGCAACCCTGCGAGGATGACCGGCAAACCGTGCTGACCTCGAGCCTTGAAGTGACTGCCGTCACCGCGAATGGACAGGAGGAACGGATTGCGACTGCCTCGCATCTGGATTATTTTGGCACGGTCGTCCATCTCGCCCATGCCCTCGAAGCGCACCGAACCTTGCGGATTCAGGCGATCTCGAGCGTCATGACCCAGGCCGCACCGATGCTTGAAACGGTCAGTGTGCAAGCCCTCGAGCCGTTCTTGGAACCTTGGAACGAATTTTTGGAATCCACCCAGCGTGTCAACTTGACACGTGATTGGCTGGCTTTGCTGTCATGGTATGCGCCGGAATCGGGTTACGACTTGGTGAAATACTTGAACGACCTCAATCAGCACCTGCATTTAAGGTTCGTTTACTCGCCCGGAGCGACGTTGGTCAACACGCCGCTCGAGGAGTTCGTCTTGACTGGCGAGGGCGTCTGTCAGGATTACGCTCACGCGATGCTCGCTGTCTGTCGTCGCGTGCGCCTACCGGCCAGGTACGTTTCCGGGTACATCGATGCTGGGGCCGATTTTGTGGGTGCCGCCGCCACGCACGCCTGGGTCGAATGTCTGATTCCTGGTGCCGGTTGGGTTGGATTCGATCCGACCAATTGCACTTTGGCGGGCGAAGCGCACGTCAAGATTGGTCATGGTCGAGATTACGACGACGTGCCGCCGATTCGTGGTGTGCGGCGTGGTGGCGGGCGTGAAACGCTCGGTGTCAACGTCAGCATGGAAGCCGAACAGTAATCTATTGGCTCGAGGTTTTAATCAAGAAGCCGCGAGCTTAAATCTCGAGCATTTTGACGGTCAGAACTATTGCGGAATCGCCTTGAACTGCTGATCATCGATGTTTTTGCTGAGGTTCTTCAGTGCAACTTCTGGTGGATCGAAACGAAATCCTTTGAGCGCCGGAATAATTTTTCCAGTCCAATTGGGTGGCAACGTGCAAGCAAAATACCCGTCGGGATTCGAGTAGAAGCAGGCCGAATCCGTATCGTAAATCCGGTGTCCCGAATCCAAATAGACCTCGCTGAGTCCCTTTCCGTTGTGTGTGATCCGTCCGGCCACCTGAATTTTTGCATTGAATCGCGTGGTGGCTCGAGCCAAGAAATCCTCGATCTTTAATCCAAACGGTTGATTCTGATTGATCTTTTGGGTCGCCCGTTTGAGCGTCGCCTTGAGACCATTCGGTAATTGCACGCCCTTGCCTTTGCTGCCCCACCAATCCATGTTTTCGTTGTAAACCCAAACGTACTCGTCACTGTTTTTCAGTGCTTGGTAAGTGTTGTGCTCCAGAAACTGTAGACGCTCGAGGTCGTTTTGCAAGTAGTACCCGAAAAAGCGTGGTGACTTCCAGAGGTTCAGCAATCCATCGGCGAAGACGGCATGGGCGATTTTGACTTGATTGTCGTACTTACTGCGATTCTCGAGCGACACGTATTCTCGGGCCGATTCTTTGTAGGCACGAAAG
>JAYURE010000742.1:0-9036 GCA_043756345.1 Deinococcales bacterium
CGAGGATGGAACCCGTCTGGATGGACGCGAAACGATTCGTCAGCATTACCTCGAGCGCCTTCGCAATCAACGGCCCGAGGTTCAAGTCTTGTACGACAAGCACAGTCCGGCATTGTCCACCGTGCGCGATTGGCGATAAGTGACAGGTCTCGAGTAATGGGTAAAATTGGCGTGATCGCGTAGACTGAACGGCATGACAGAGTTAATCTTTCTGGTCGAAGAGGCCCCCGAAGGGGGATTTACCGCTCGAGCCTTGGGCGAAAGCATCCTCACCGAGGCGGATACCGTGCCGGAACTTCACGAGATGATACGGGATGCGGTCGGCTGTCACTTTGACGAGGGTCAAGCACCGCAACTCTTACGCTTTGTCGAATAATCCACTCGAGCCATGACGTTCCCGCAACTGTTAAACTCGAGTCATGAAACTCGTGCGTTTTGCTGATCCAAATTCCTCGAATCCGACTTGGGGCGAACTCGAGGGTGAGACCGTTTACGCGATTGCTTTCTCGGGTGCGGAGATGATCAGTTGGACGCGCACCGGGCCATCTTTTGCGGCCTCAAGCGTGACAATGCTGGTGCCTGCGAATCCTTCCAAGATTGTGTGTGTGGGTCGGAATTACGCGGCGCATGCGGCGGAACTTGGAAATGAAGTCCTGAAAGAACCTGGACTTTTTTTGAAGGCTCCGAACACGTTGACCACAACTGGCGACACGGTTCCGTACCCAAATTTTTCTGAAAGCTTTCATTTCGAGGGCGAACTCGGGCTGGTGATTTCCAAACGTGCCAGCAAGATTTCTCGAGATCAGGCACTCGAGCACATTCTCGGGTACACCTGCGCCTTGGATTTGACGGCCCGTGACAAGCAAAAGACCGATTTGCAATGGTTCCGGGCAAAATCGAGCGACAAGTTTCTTCCGTTCGGTCCTCATCTCGAGACGGAGATTGGGGACGTGACCAACGTTCGCGTGCAAACTCGAGTGAACGGCACGACCCGGCAGGATGGCAGCACGGCATTGATGCTTTTTCCGATTGCGACGGTGCTCGAGTACGTTTCGCAATTCATGACGCTCGAACCTGGCGATGTGGTCATCACCGGCACGCCCGAGGGTGTTGGGGCACTCGAAGTTGGCGATCAAATCGAGGTTGAGGTTTCTGGCGTTGGCATCTTGCGTGCGAACATCGGAATAAGAGCGTAAACTCTCCCATGTCCCAGGCTGAAATCCACGTCATCGACCTCGAGTTCATGGGTTCACCCGAGGTGATCGCCAGTCACGTCATTCCCAGCGATGACGGTTTGGTGCTCGTCGATTGCGGCCCAAGTTCGACACTACCGAAATTGATCGAGGGTGTGACCCGCATGGGTTTTGAACCTCGAGACATCCGGCATGTTTTGTTGACGCACATTCATTTGGATCACGCGGGTGCGGCTGGCAGCTTGGCCCGCGAGTTCGGTGCGAAGATTTACGTTCACAAGAACGGCGCGGGTCACATGGAACGACCCGAAAAATTGATCGAATCGGCCACGCGAATTTATGGCGAAATGATGGATTCGCTGTGGGGCAAATTTGAACCGGTTCCCGCCAATAAATTGAACGTGCTCGAGGGCGGCGAACATTTGAAACTCGCGGGACTCGAGTTTCGGGCGCATTACACACCGGGTCATGCGATTCATCACTTGGCATATCAACTCGAGGATGCGGTTTTTACCGGCGATGTCGGCGGCGTGCGTTTGCCCGGGTCACTGCACGTGCTCGCGCCGACTCCACCGCCGGACATTGATCTCGAGGCGTGGCGCTCGAGCCTTCAGGTTTTACGCGATTGCAAAGCGTCACGGTTTTTCATCGCGCATTTCGGTCAGGTCAACGATGTGACCGAGCATTTGGATCGGCTCGAGAAGAGCATCGACGAACTTGGGCAGCTTTCGCTCGAGGCTTTGCAGCACGGCGAGGATGCGGTTGGGGTGGCGACGCACATCCGCGAGAATGCCATAGCGCAATTGCGCAACGAGGCGGACAAAACGCTCGAGATGCGTTACGCGCTGGCGACACCGTATCAGATGGCGGCGGATGGTTTGGTGCGGTACTGGAAGCGCAAGCACCCGGAAATGCTCGAGGGTTAAGCGCGTTCGAGCAATAAAAGTTCAATGGGGATTTCACCGGTTTCACGCTCGAAGATTGTCCTGGCTCGAGATAATGTTTGCTCGAGCCTGAACGGGTCATTCACGCCTCTCAACGTGCTCGTCAAGCGTTCGAGCAAGGTCACATCCAATGGTTCGAGGCGATGCAATTTCTCGAGCAGATCGGCGGCAACCGCTGCGGGTTGCTCGAGGCTGGATCGCAAGGCCGTGTCGCGGAAACGTTGCCAGAGTTGCGCCCGCACGATCTCGACATCGGCCACTTCGATGTTGGGCAGGAATTCGCCTTTGTACCAACCGAGGGCCGCTTCGAAATCCAATCGTTCGAGCGCCCGCAAAAACTGCGTCACGTCGGCGTTCAGGTCACGCAGTTCGTAAATGCCATCGCGACTCAAGACGCTGGCGGCATCTCCAAGTTTTTCACGCAATCGTTTCAGGGTTACGCGAAAATTCACCTCGAGCGCTTCGGTGTCCGCAGATTCTGGCCAGATCGCATCGATCAATTGCGTTCTGGAAATGCCGGGACCATCTTCGCGCAACAGGGCGACCAGCAGGTGCGAAAGCAAATCTCGGGCTTTGGAATCGCGCAGGACGGTGGTTTGTCCGTCACGCTCGAGGCTGAACGATCCTAGGGTGCGCAAGAAGCTTGAGTCAGCGACAAACGCTGGAGCAGCTTTGATGGTCCGTAACGCCTGCGATTCGTGTGGGAACATTCGCTCGAGCGGAACAATCAATCCGAGTGCCTGATTTCGTTCAAGAACCTCGAGTGCTTCTGCAGCCTCGGTTTGGGCTTGTGGTAGGTGTTGCCGTTTGTGATGAATGATTGCTCGGGTGAAGCGCAACTGGGCGTGCGTGGATTGGCTACCACCGGCCTCCAAATGCGTGATTGCGCTATCGATGTGTTCGAGTGCCAGATCAGAATCACCGTCTATGAGCGCGAGAATGGCGAGCACGGTTTCGTGTTCTGCAAGTGCGTCCGGTTGGTAAGTCTCGAGCGGCGCGTCCCGCAATACTTCTCTGGCCCGGTCGTACTCTCCGATGTTCAGAAACAACTGTGATGCCTGCTGATGCCATCCGTACAGGCTTTCGGGTTCGCGGGCCGCATTTGATTCCAGAAACGCGTGAACGGCTACAGCATTTCCGTACAACGATTCCGCCCAGGCATGAAAGAACATTACATTTTTCACCATCACCTGTTCCCCAATCGCAACATAGTGTTCGATGGCACGTGTATTCAAATCTCTGGCCCGCTCGAGGTTGCCGCTCCCGTAGTCCAAAACTGATGCAAACTTGTAGGCTTCAGCGATCATCCGTTGGTCTTTGATGCTTTGTGCCAAACGCAGCACACGTGCGAATGGCACTCGGGCTTTCGGGTACTCACCGGTGCAGACAAAGGCAAAACCGACGCTGTGATACACCTTTACCATCCGTGAAATGGCACCAATTTCTCTGGCAATCAGCAATCCCTGATCTCGAGTCACTTGCGCTTCGGCGTGACGGCCAAGAAAACTGAGCGCATCGCTGGTCGTGATCAGGATCATCAGCAGTAGGCGTTGCAGTCCAGCCTTCCGTGCGAGCGGTTCGGCACGCTCGAGGAAACCGAGTGCCATTTGGGGTTCGTTGCGGAAATAACTCAAACGCCAACGTTCGGTTAAGACCGCAGCCGTGTCCCCATCATCGCTTGGCTCGAGTGAATCGAGGATGGTTTCGGCCCGTTGAAGGTCGTTGCGATTGATGCACAACCGCGCCAGTGAGGTTCCAATGCGTGTGCGATGCGGTTCGGAAGCAGTCGCAAATCCTTGCTCGCAGACTGTGAACGCCGCATCCGTGCGTCCGAGGGAATCCAGGACAGACAAACGGTCCTCAATAGCTTTTCCTGAATCATCACCCTCAAGCAACGTGAGCACCTCCTCGAAATGCCCAAGGTCCTTGAGTGCACCAGCCAGCGCCCACCGCACCTCGAGCCGGTCGCTGATCTCGTGCCGCAGCAAGTACCGGGCGTGCTCAAGGATTTGCGAATGCGCGAATCGTGTTTTGCTCTCCTCGAGCGCCAATCGCGAGAACTCGATGGCACGTTCGTGATCGCAAGCCCGAGCGTGACGGGCGCGTTCATGATTGGATGTTGAAACCTGCAACCCCAAACGGTGTAAACGTACCAGTTCATCAGGCTCGAGTTGCGCCCGAACCTGTGGCGAGTACAACGGGTGCGCCACCTCGTACGCCGTCTGGCCAGCGATCAGCGTTTCTCGTAACAAGCCCTGATACTCGAGCCGATGCGCAATCTCGAGCAACGTGTTTTCGTCTTGATCGCACAAGGTTGCCCATTCCGATAAGGTGACTTCACGTTCAAGCATGCACAGCGCAGCGAGTGCCAACCACGTTTTTGGCTGACGCCTCGCGTTTGCCACCCGTGCCGTCAGGATCGCCTCGAGCGTTTTGGGTATGCCTTTGCCTTTGGGCGGCGAAAAGATCCAACTCACACCCAAGTCTTGAAGTGCGCCACCATCGCGTAAGAATCGCAACAACTCGAGCGTGTGCAACGGATGCCCTTCGGCTCGAGTGTGCAACCAAGCGGCAAGATCATCTGGCAGAAATTCTGAATGCAAGTGCTGATGCAACAAAGCGATCACGCCGTTCTGATCGAGGTTTGAAAGTGACAGGCGTTCTGGTGAGGGTCCATCGGCAATCGCGGCGTCTTGTCTGAAACCCTCGAGCAAATCTTGCGCCGTTAACTCTGTTGAAGGTCGTGCCGAAAGCGCAATCAAGATTGGGGCTTTCCCAAGCAACGCCCGCCGGTACAAGACGCGCAACGCGCCCAAGTCATCCGCGCTCGCATCGTGCGCATCCTCAAGAAGCAAGATCAGGCCACCGCATCGCCGTGCCAAACGTTCGAACGCTTGCGCCAACGCAGTCCAAAGCGCGTTCTGATCGTTCAAGGCGGGCGCATGTGCCACCTGTGCCCACGAGACATCCGGTGATAACGAACGGGCAGCTTGCAAAAAACTGGGATCGCGTTCTGACTCGAGCCGAACGTGAAAGGCACGCAGCGCGGTGCTCAACCAGCCCGTGCAGGCGGTGCTCAGCACCAACGCATTCTGACCAGAGTCCGCAAAGGCACGCAGGTTGTGACTCTTGCCGATTCCAGCGGCACCCTCGAGCAGCAACAAGCGTGGTTTTTGATGGCTCGAGTCGTGCCAGGCGGCGAGCAGCGGTTGCAAAAGAAGGGGGGCTGGAAGGCCTGACATCCAATAAAAGTATAGCGAATCGAAATAGGGTTTTGGTAAAGAAAACAGTTCTGAAAGCGGCTCGAGCCTCACCAAGGGTTAACAAACTGGCGTAACCAGTTTTCAAAGTGTTACGGGTTGTGTCACGCCCAATTCGTAACTTAAATACACAACTCGAGAACATTCAACTCGAGCCTGGAGGCACAACATGCGAATCGTTCAAATGATCCTGACCATTGGAATTCTGGCCGCCCTGACCGCCTGCCCAGATGCGGGCAGCCCCACTCCGATCACCAGCGTGGGTTCAGGTGGCATCAAAGCGGCGGATGGTGGCAGCACCTCGAGCAGCGATCAGAAAACGACCCTCAGTATTCCCAAGAACGGCCTGAGCAAAGATGCCACCGTGACGATTGCGGCCAGCACTGCAACCGGAACCATCCCAAGTGGGCAGGCCATCGTTCCGGGAAGCACCATTGCGATCAGCGCCAGCGACGGAGCGACCCTTTCGAGCGGCACGTTGACACTGACTTTGGATCCGGCAAAAATTGCGCCACTCTCGAGCCACCTGAGGACCAAAGCAGATTTCTCGAGCTTGCGTTTGTACCAGTTGGTCGCCGGTGGTTGGAAAATCGTCAATGGCATCCCAACGATCAACCAAAGTACGATCACACAGATCATCAATGAGTTTGGACTGTACGCGCTGTTTGCAATACCGTCAGTCAGCGGTGACAGCGTGGGTTTCGATCAACTCTCGAGCGATGCAATCCTGAACAGCAAAGCGTTCAACACGCCCAGCTTTATTGGATCGACCAAACCCGGTGGCCTGATCTTCAAAAGGCGCATTGGAACATTGATCAATGAAGACGAATTCTCGACCACCTTGAAATCGGACGATGGCGGGTTCGACACCAGCAACAACCGCGACAATGACCGCCGTTTGCAAGTCGTACTTTTAGACGTAGCAAATGGGATCAGCCCCAAGGATTACCCAACGGTTTTTAAGAATCCACTTTACGGTCAGGCCACAATCAGGTTCTCAGATTGGTACGACACCAGCGGCCCTGGCACTCCAACCAGAACCGTTCACCAATGGGTTGCCACCTCCGGTACAGTCCGCGTCAAAGCGTTCACCGCGAACCGCATCGACCTCGAGATCATCAATGCGGTGTTCGCACCCGAGATCATTGGCAACAACGGATACACCACCAATCAAGCCAAAGGATCGTTCCGAATCAACACGACATTCACGAATGTCACGCCAATCATCGGCAATTAAAACAACGGCGTGTTCGACAGGTAGGCAATTGGCTCGGGGTTTGACAGAAAATTCGTTGAACCTCGAGCCGTATATTGATCGCGTGACACGAACGATTCTTGGCTGTGAAGTTGATGACGCAATGCTCGAGGCTTGGGCGAAGATTTTGGTGTTTGAGCAAGAACCGTTTCTCTTATCGAACGAATTGCGCCAGAAATTCCCGGAATCTGTCAACCTGATTTCTCGATCTGATTTCAATCGGCGTGAGAATCCGCTCGAGTTCAAGGATGCGTATCTGACGTACTCGGTTGGTGTTGCGCCTTGGGTGGCAATGCTCGAGCCTGCGCAACTTCGAAGTCTCAAGCCAGCATTGCAACTCGAAATCATGACTTTGCAAGCCGAACTCGGACGCGGCCAGATTCATTCGCTCGAGTTCGCGCAGAAAATACTCGGATCAGAATGCTCGAAACTCGAGACTGATGTATCTGCTGATCGCGTCGCCATCCGTTTCGATGCCTGGTGGTCACTCTCAAAAATAGCCCGTCACGATTGGCTCGAGGCGGTCGTGATTGAAGATGGTTTGCCAGCAATTCCGCTCGAGACAATCACGAATTCAATCGTCCGAGAACTCGCCAATTCATTCGCCAACTCGAGCGGTCCGAATTGTTTTTCCACCGCGCTCGCCAGCGTGACCAACGATCTGATTGAGGCTCGAGCGATTTCGTTGTTGTGGTTGCATCAAGAACCATTCTTGGCCGGTTTGCAATCTCGAGGATTTCGAGAAAGCAACAACGATGCGCAACCCGGCGATGTGATCGTTTGGTTCGATTCGGGCAATCTGGCCCAACATGCCTGCACTGTGATCGCGCCGGGATTGGTGCTGAACAAAGACGCGCAACGTTGGAGTGCGCCGCGTCAAATCCTCAAACTTGAAAGTGTGCTCGAGAATTGGAGCGAGGCTCAACTCGAGCTTCGGGTGTTTTCAAAATCCGGTATCTTGAACCCATCATGATCAATCTTCTCGGCGTTCCGTTGGACGAAAACTCGAGCTTCCTGAGCGGCCCAGCCCTCGCACCCAGAAAAATTCTCAAGGCGTTGCGTTCAGATTCCTCGAACCTCTCGAGCGAGAATGGATTTGATCTTGGCGCGAGTGAGCACAGCCTTTGGCGTGATGCGGGCGATCTGATTTTGCCGAGCGGTCCCGCCGCTCTCGAGGCGATTCAAGCCGGTGTTGCCGCCATTCTCGAGCGTGACGAACGGGTGCTCAGCTTGGGTGGAGATCACAGTGTTTCACTGCCGATTGTTCGGGCGCACGCCAAAAAATTTGGGCCGCTCGAGGTTTTGCATTTGGACGCGCACCCAGATTTGTACGACGAATTGGACGGCAACCGGTTCTCGCACGCCTGTCCGTTTGCTCGAATGCTCGAGGAGGGTTTGGTCAGCCGATTGGTGCAGGTTGGGATTCGCACCATGAATCCGCATCAACGCGCTCAGGCAGAACGTTTTGGTGTCGAGGTGATACCGATGCGTGCCTTCGATTCAAATCAGAAACTCGAGTTTCGTGGACCGTTGTACATATCACTCGATTTGGACGTGCTCGATCCGGCTTTCGTTCCTGGCGTTTCGCACCACGAACCCGGCGGCATGAGCACCCGAGAACTTCTGAAAATTTTGCAGAACCTCGAGCAGCGTCCGGTAGGCGTAGACCTGGTGGAATACAACCCGACTCGAGACGTGAATGGTGTGACTGCGATGGTCGCGGCAAAACTGTTAAAAGAACTAATCGCAATGATGGCATGACAAGCTCGAGCCTCAACTGCTGGCGGCCACCACCGATTTTTCCTGGCTGTGCTCGAGCAAGAATTTGACGATCGTTTCGCACAGCGCGTCACGTTCCATGTCCCAGAACATTTCGTGACCGGATTGCTCGAACCATTTCAGGCGTTTGTCTTTGGAACCCAAATGTTTGACCGCAAGTTCGGCGCTTCCAGGCAGGATCACCTGGTCTTTGCGTGAATGAATCACCAACGCGGGACAACGGATTTTCTCGAGTTCCAGCAGGGTTGGTTTGCCGAGTTTGAACAGTTCCTCGAAGGCTTTGACCGGGAAGCGTTTATAGGTGATTTGTTTCGCCTCGGATTCTTCGCGCAGTTTCGGGTCGATCACGGCGCTCGGGCCACCACTCCAGTATTTGACAAATTTTCCGAGGATCGGCAGGACTTTCACGGCGGGGTTGGCGAACTCGAACGCGGGCGCGATCATCACCAGGGCTGGAGTTTGCGGGTAATGCGCGACGACGTTGCCCGCGACCAGTCCGCCCATCGAATGTCCAACCACGATCACGCGTCCGTGGTTTTTCTCGAGCCGTTCGTAGGCGGCCATCGCGTCCTCGATCCAGTCTTTGGCTTTGACCCCAACCAAGT
>JAYURE010000743.1:0-3195 GCA_043756345.1 Deinococcales bacterium
GCAACAACTTCTTTGACATCCGAACATTCGGCGCGGTCATGAGCACCGAAGTCAACTGCGGTCAGGTGCGAGGTCCGGTTCAACTGACCTTTGCCCGCAGCGTGGATCGCATCCTGCCGATGGACATTGCCATCACCCGAGTCGCCCTGACCAAAACCGACGAGAAAGCCGTTCGCAACGAAGATGGGGAAAGCACCGCCTCGAGCGGCACGATAGGCCGCAAAGCCTTCATCCCATACGGCCTGTACATCGCGCACGGTTTTTACGTTCCCAGTTACGCCGCCGATACAAAATTTGACGGCGATGATCTCGAACTGTTGTGGAACGCCCTGCAAAACATGTGGGACTTGGACCGCAGCGCCTCTCGAGGTCAAACCGCCTGCCGTGGACTGTACGTCTTCAGTCATGACAGCGCCCTGGGCAGTGCGCCGAGCCATCAACTGTTCAAACGAATTCAAGTCAAACCTGTTGGCGTGGCACGAACGTTCGAGGCTTACCAAGAGACGATGCAGATTGACGATACGAACCTGCCGCACGGTGTCACCCTGACCAGACTGCTCGAGGGATAAAACCTCATGCCTGACCTCGAGCCTGTCCCACTTTCGGCCTTGACGCATTACGCCTACTGCCCGAGGCGTTGCGCCTTGGTGCATGTCGAAAGCATCTGGGATGACAACGTTTTCACCGAACGCGGCAACCGCCTGCACAGCAAAGCCGACGAACCCGAATGGGAAATGCTCGAGGGGGTCCGCGTCGAACGCGCCCTGCCGTTGTACTCAGACACGCTCGGGTTGGTCGGACGGGCGGACGTGGTGGAATTCCTGATCGATGGCACGCCGTACCCGGTCGAGTACAAAAGCGGCAAACGCAAACGCGCCCCGGACCCGTGTACCGCCGAACTGAACCGAATTTGTGATGACGTGCAACTCTGCGCCCAGGCATTGTGTCTCGAGGAGATGCTGAAAACCCGTATCCCTCGGGGTGCGGTGTTTCACGCGGGCAGCAAACGCCGCCGCGAGATCGAAGTGAATGCCGGATTGCGAGACAGAACGCTCGAGGTGATCGCCGCCGTACGAACGATCCTCGAGACGCGGACCACGCCCGCACCGGTCAACGATTCACGTTGCACGCACTGCTCGCTGTTGGAGGCTTGCATGCCGGACTCCGGGATGTTCAAACGTTTCGATCCGTTCCGGTTGACGGAGGAATCATGAGCAGCACGGTATTGAACACGTTGTTCGTACAAACGCAAGGTTCATACGTTCACCTCGAAAGTGACACGGTACGGATCGACATTGAAGGGCAGGTTAAAACCCGGATTCCGCTACATCACCTTTCGGGCATCACGGTCTTTGGACAGGTGATGCTGAGCCCATTTTTGATTGGACGCTGTGCGCAAGATGGACGGGACATCACCTGGCTGTCGCGCAGTGGACGGTTTCAGGGACGGTTGTACGGACCGGTCAGCGGCAATGTGCTGCTGCGTCGCGCTCAACATCAGGCGCTCTCGAGTGGGGACGCGACGCTCGAGATTGCGAAACGGTTCGTGGCGGGCAAGCTTCAGAACGCTCGAGGGACGCTTCTGAGGGCGGCTCGGGAGGCAAATGACACGGGCGACGAATCTGCACTACGAGAGGCGGCCAGAAGTCACGCCAGCGCCATCACCTTGCTGCGCGACTGCTCGAGTCTGGACGAATTGCGCGGCGTCGAAGGCATCACCGCCAAAGCGTACTTCGCGGCCTTCACCAGCCTGGTGCGCACCAACCGCACGGATTTTAGTTTCACTGGACGCAGCAAACGACCACCTCGAGACCCGATCAACGCGATCCTCAGCTTCACTTACGCGCTCTTGACCGGCGATTGCGTCGCGGCACTCGAAGGGGTCGGCCTCGACCCACAGGTGGGATTCCTGCACGTGCTCAGACCCGGACGGCCCGCGCTTGCGCTGGACTTGATGGAAGAATTCCGCTCGAGCCTCGCGGACAGGCTCGTCCTGACACTGATCAACAGGGGACAGATCACCCGAAGTGATTTTGACGAACGCACCGGAGGCGCGTGGTCGCTGAACGAAACCGGACGCAAAACCGTGCTGATCGCGTACCAGAAACGCAAACAGGAGGAAATCACGCACCCCGTCACCGACCGAACCATCCCGATCTCGCTCGTGCCACACATTCAAGCGCGGTTGCTTGCACGGCACATTCGAGGCGAACTCGATGCTTACCCGCCGTTCATTCCGAAAGTCTAAACGTGGACATCCTCGTGACCTACGATGTGAATACCGAAACGCGAGAGGGTCGCCGCCGCCTGCGAACCGTGGCGAAACTCTGCCAAGCGGTCGGGCAGCGCGTTCAACACAGCGTCTTTGAATGCCGGGTGAACGACATGCAGTACGAGGCGTTTCGGGATAAGTTGTTGAAAGTGATTTCGGCAGATTCGGACAGCATTCGGCTGTACAAGTTGCGGCAACCTCGAGAGCAGAGCATGGAAAGTTATGGGATTGATCGGTACGTGGACTTCGATGATCCGTTGATAGTCTGATCTGCGCGAACGGCCCGTCAGGTGCCGTGTTGTGAGCAAGAAGCGATCCCGCCCGTCAGCGCCGCAAGCCCGTAAGGTGCTGGTTTAACGGCAAGAAGGTGCGTGGTTGGGATCAAGAAGCGCGAACCCTCAGTGCTGCCCGAAAACCGGGGAGGTTCGCGGAACGCAAAACCGCGCTACGGCACGGGAATCTTGACAATTGAACGAGAAAACGAGGAGACTGAGAACATGATTTGCAAAGGGTTCGCGGAAAGGGGGTCAAAAACAGCGTGCCAGACGGCATGCGCGAACGCCTTTGTCGGGCACGATTCATTTCGTGCTCGAGGATTGAAACCTTCTTCAGGGCTGAGCATCAACCCTAACGTATGGGTCGGGCACGATTCATTTCGTGCTCGAGGATTGAAACCAACAGTGGCCTAACGGCTTGCCGCATTTCTTTGGATGTCGGGCACGATTCATTTCGTGCTCGAGGATTGAAACTTAAATTAAATCCCATTCAACGCATTCGCGAGCGTCGTCGGGCACGATTCATTTCGTGCTCGAGGATTGAAACAGATCGTGGTGCTCGAGGCACAATCACGGATGCGGTCGGGCACGATTCATTTCGTGCTCGAGGATTGAAACAGCATTGTCGGGCCACCTCCGCGAAAATTC
>JAYURE010000744.1:0-8985 GCA_043756345.1 Deinococcales bacterium
CGCCAGCGCGGTGGTCATCTGCCACCGCCAGCGCAAACCGCCGCAGGTAGGCCAGGGTTTCAGTGGTTGGCAACTGCAAATTCGGGTGCTCACGGCCCATCTCGAGTAATTTCTTGATGAAATCACCGAGCATGTTCTCGATCACTTCCGGGCTCGAGAAGGTCGCCAACGGATCATCGATCACCGGCACCTTCGAGATGACCCGGAATTTGGCCAGATTCAAATCCGTACCGAAATCGTTGCTTTCAGCGTACTGCTCGAGGTTTTGAATCATCGCAAAAACGCCGCGAATCGTGTTGCGACCCGCTTCGTTGCGCAAACGCAACGCCTGTCCGAGCAGTTCCTCGCAGAAATCGGCCCGCCAAGCAGCATCGGCCAGGGCACGCAAGATCATGCCCTCCTCGTCGATGCTGGCCTCGTTGACATCGACGGTTTCAAAACCGCTCATGGCGGGCATTTCGGCTTCGACCGCCGCGAAGTTCATCTCGAGGGTGGTTTCAGGCTGTGCCTCTTCGCTGAGCACATCGGCTTTTTCGGGGACGATTTCGGGTTTTCCACGCAAGGCACGGTCGGCCAGTCGGAACCGACGCAGGGTTGCCCCGGCCAATGGTGCGCTGGCCAGCAAATCCCGGAGTTCACGCAGGCTGCGTTGACCGCCCCTGGGCACCCGAGCATTGACCATGTCGTCAACCTTGTACTCGTACAATTCGACGATGTGAGCCCAATTCGCCACGTCCACGGCTCGAGTATAGGGATCAAGCCGTGCCGTGCCGGTGCGTTTGCCGCTTTGGGCCATGGTGCTAGTCCGAAGACAGTCCGATGAAGTGAGGAAGGCTCGAGAAAACCGATGAGAACTCGAGGTAGACAAGACCCCCAGCCGGTTTCGGATGATTCAGCCAGCCGCTTGAAGCACCATTCCTTCCCGTCCTGAGCATTACCATTGCGGGCTGTCATAACTTCGTGACGATGAAGTCCGCATCATCTTCCTGGATGCTCTGAATGATCTGCTTGATCATGTGCTTGTGTGAGTCACATCATTCTCGTGTGGAAAGTACACCAGATGCACGTAATGGTCGGTGCTACAATTCATTCAGGTTTGTTGAAAAGCCGAACGGGATCATCTTTTAGAGCAGTATCAATCCCAGGCGTTTCCCAGAAGTACCCCAGATTTAATCCCAGTTTGATCCCAGCAACATATTTCTTTTGTCCGAGGTGAGGTTTTGCAGGTTCGCAACCAAGTCAGTTTCGGTCACGGCTCGAGCGTCGGTATGGTGCGCGAGACGAACGAGGATTACCATCGCGTCAAGCTGTTCCAAACCGCGAAAGGGCAATTGTCGTTCCTGGCGGTCGCCGATGGCATGGGTGGCGCGGCGGCGGGCGAACACGCCTCCAAGCTGGCCATTGATACCGTCACCAAAGCCATAGAGCAGTACGTCGAATTCATCAATTCCGGGCGTGGCGCAATTCCGCTCGAGAAAGCCTTGGAAAAAAGCATCCTGGCCGCCAACAAGCAAATCTACAAAATGTCAATGGATCACCTCGAGCGTTCCGGCATGGGCACGACCCTGACCGTGGCGATTGTTTACGGCACGCAACTGTTGCTCGGACACGTTGGCGATTCCAGGGGCCATTTGATTCGCAAGAACATGATCAAACAGATCACCAAGGACCATTCCTGGGTTCAGGCGCAGGTCGATTCGGGTACGATGACGCTCGAGGCTGCCGAAAACCATCAGTATCGCAACCTGTTGTTGCAGGCGTTGGGAACCAAACCGAATGTCACACCGGAAATCAAGACCATGCAGATCATGAGCGGTGACATGATCGTGCTGTGCAGCGACGGATTGCACGGTCTGGTCAAAGAAGAAGAATTGCGGGCCGAACTCGCCCGTTCCAGCAACCTGCAATCTGCGATTGATTACTGGATCGGTCTGGCCGAATCTCGTGGTGCGCCCGATAACGTCACGGTGGTCGTGGCAAGGATCGGCTCATGAATTTCGTTGTTGGCCTGATCCTTTTCGTGGTCACGGTTCTGCTCGGACTTCGTGCGCCCCTGATTGCCGTCACCGGCTTTGTTGGCGTCTCGAGCATCGGCATTGCCATCTACCAATTCGTGCTCGGCTTGGGCGAAGGTGGACACCCAGAACGTGCCCTCTCGAGCCTGGTTATCGCCGCCCTCGCGTTTGCCTCGAACATCGTGCCACTGGCCGCCGCTCGGGTGCGCAAAGGCCCACCGCGCCGCAGCAAACACTCGACCCGTCCGCCGACCCTGGCCGGATTGCGCAAAACCAAAACCCGGGCCACCAAAGCCTCGAAAACCACCAAAACCGGCGGTAAACCCACCGATTCGGGCGTGCTCTCGAGGTACGAGATCCAAGAACGGGTCGGCATTGGCGGTATGGCGACCGTCTTCCGGGCCGTGCGCCGCGACGATCAAAAAGTGGTCGCGCTGAAAATCCCGCAAGAAAAGTTTGTTGCCGATGCCAAATTCGTGCGCCGCTTCCACCGTGAAGCCGAAGTGCTGATGCGCTTGAACCACCAGAACATCATCAAGGTTTTCGAGCACGCCAATGAGGGCACCACGCATTACATCAGCATGGAATTGATCGATGGCGAATCGCTCGAAGGCATGATTGAGGGCCGTCGCGTCGGCCTCGAGCACGCCACCGAGATTCTGAAACTGACCGCCGATGCGTTGCGTTACATTCACAAGCAAGGCATCATCCACCGCGACATCAAACCGGGCAACATCATGATCACCCGCACCGCAATTCAGAACCATCCCGAACCGCACGTTCAAGTCGATGGCGTCAAGCTGATGGATTTCGGCATCGCCGCCGGAAAGGTGCTGACGCGCTTAACCATGACCGGCGCTCGAGTTGGCACGCCGGTCTACATGAGCCCCGAACAGGCCAAGGGTTTGAAGATCGATCATCGCAGCGACATTTACAGCCTTGGACTTGTCTTTTACGAGATGGCCACCGGCACGACAGCTTTCAAAGGTGTTTACGATGCCGTGGTTCAACAACAAATCTTCCAAACGCCGACCCCGCCGCGCCAACTGAACCATGAAGTCTCGCAACGCATGAACGACCTGATCATGCGCATGATCGAAAAAGACCCCGATAAACGCCCAACCCTGACCGAAGTGATCGAACTGATCGATTTGGGGTTGATCGAAAGCAAAGAGCACCTTGACGCCCCAGCGCAAATCGTCGTCAGCCTCAATTCACGCAAAGGGCCGGTCCGCATTTTGGACATGCGCGGCAACCTCGAGCGCAGCATCGGCAACATCGGTCAAGGCCTCGGCAAACTGCCCGCCGCACCGATTGCACTGGCGAGCGACAACGACCTGAATTTGTACGCCGCCGTTTACGAATACCGTCAGGGTGAAAGCGTTCCAAACATGATTCGCGTCATGCAGTCCGACGGTACGGAAATCTCGAGCTTCGGTGGTTACGGCATGAAACCTGGCGAACTGCTGTACCCGAGTGCCTTGAGCATCAGCCCGCACGGATTTGTGTACATCATCGACACCGAAACGCACATGATCCAACGCTTCAACACTCGAGGCGAGTTTTTGGGCAAATTCGGTGGGCGCGGCAAGGGGCGCGGCAGCTTCAACGATCCTCGAGCGATTGTGGCAGGCGCAGACCGGTACGTCTACGTGCTCGATTACGGCAACCGCCAAGTGCAACGCTTCACCGCCGATGGCGAATTCCTGAACAAGTACAGCTTCCGCTTAAAGCAAGAATCCGACGAGATGCGCGTCCTCGATGGCGTTGGCGTGGACTTGCATGGCGTCCTCTACATCGGTGACGGCTCGAGCCGCAAGATTCGCACGATCAAACCCGACGGTAAGCAAGGTCCAACCTTCACGCTTGAATCGCTCGAGGGTGAGGACGGCACGGCCACCTTGGATATTGGCATTGATCATCAAGGCTTTGTTTACACGGCGCGGCGCGGCGGTCACACGATTCGCAAGTTCGCCCCGGACGGTACACCGCTGGCCTTGATCGAGACGTATGCACCAGTCATGGCGATGAACGTCTTCATTCGGGAACCTATCCCGGCCAGTGTTGCATCCAAGTGATGTGAAACGAATTTCTGAATTCAATCTCGATGGTGCGCCGGTGCGTGCCCTTGTTGTCTTTATCGTCCTCTCGAGCTTGATGGCTGGATTGAATCTTGTTTCGGCCAGATCAAGTTTCAATCCGGTGATGTACAAGCAACTCAAACTCGAGGATCGGGCTGGCACGGCATTGGAGAAATCAAGCTGTCAACTGTGTCACATGAATGCTCGAGGTGGCGCTCCTTGGAATCCGTTCGGACTGGCGATAGGCAAATTTCGGGCCAAACGCTTACCGATTGATAAAGCTGTCTTTGAAGCACTGAAACTTGAGGCTGACGTGGACCAGGATGGCTTCAGCGACGCGCTCGAGGTCTTCGCGGGCATGATGCCAGGGGATGCGAATTCCAAACCGACCGAAACGCTTGAGGTTTTGAAAACCAAGTTTGATGCGGCTGGTGGCGTGACACAGTACGCGCCACAGTAAGCGTCACAGCAGGCCGGTCAATCCTCGAGATGGATCACGCTTTTGATCACTCCGTCACGGCGTTGGGCCTGCAACTCGAATGCTTCCGCTGCATGTTCGAGCGTGAAGTGATGCGTGGCAATCGCCTTAATGTCGATTCGGTTTTGCGCGACCAGTTGAATGGCTCGAGGGTACACGTGCCCCATGCGCCTGGAAAGTTTGATGGTCAATCCCTTACGGCGAACGATTGATGCCGTCAGGGTGAATTGATCGCCATCTGGAATGCCAACCAGCACGACCTTGCCGCCGATCCGTGCCACGGCGCAGGCCGCGCCCGGACCTTCAGGTGTATCCGTCGCCTCGAGCACGGTGTCCACGCCACGACCTCGGGTGTGTTTGACCAGCGATTCAGCGGTTTCATGAACGCTGTCCGCACCTAATTTCAGGGCGAGCCTGCGACGTTCCTCGAGCGGTTCGAGCACGTGAATTTCGCCAGCACCAACCACGCGAACGAGTTGCAAAATCAGCAGGCCAATCGCGCCCACACCGACGATGGCGATGCTCGAGCCCAATCGAATCTTGGCGTGATCGACCGCGTGAATCGCCACGCCCAAAGGCTCGAGCATGGCGGCATCGGTGGCGTCCAAGCCAGCCGGAACCTTGAATAGCGCCGCTGGTTTCGCGTGGTAGACCTCGCGCAACGCACCGTGGATTGGTGCAGACCCGGCAAACTTGACGTTCGGACAGAGGTTCGTCTCGCCACGTTCGCACCATTCGCAGTCAGCACAGGCTTCGTTCGGATCGACCGCGACCAGCGTGCCTTTTGGAAACCCGAAAGCTTCGCCGCGATCATCATCGACAATCGCCGAGAATTCATGCCCAAGGATGTGTGGTTCAAGCGCGATGCTCGAGCCAATCGCGCCCTCTTTGTAATAGTGCAAATCTGAACCACAAACGGTCACGGCCTGAACGCGCAGGCGCAGTTTGTCGCTCGAGTCGGCCTCTGTAAATTCACCGAGTCTCAGCTTGCCGGGAGCGTCCAAGAACAGTGCTTTCATGCCGGATCTTTCATGCTGAACCTTTCATGCTGAACCTTTCATGCGAAGACCACCTCAAAGAAGTTGTGCAGCCACGTCAGCGTACACGGTTTCGACGTCTCTCGATCTTGGACCACCATCCAGCTTATGCTCGCAGAGCGTTCACCTTGGGCGTCCTCAAACCTGGGTCATGTGATGGGACTGATGCTCCTCTCGAGCAGGTGGTTGGGAATGCCTGTAGCGACGGCTTGGCGGCTCCTCTCGAGCATGCAATCGAAGCAAGTGGGAATCGGGGCTGGACCCGATCCGCGAACGGTGTGGCGATCAGTTTGGCAGTGGCATAGGTGCCGGAGAGTTTTCTGGACATGTGTACCGAAATCACCTGATCAAAACGCTTAAGTAGACTCGAGTATAGCGTCTCAAAGTCTGCCGGATTGATCTGGCTTGTGCTGATTCGCTTCCCGCCCGCCGCAGGGCCTCAGGCGTGAATTCATACAAGTCTCGGTACGCCCTACCATCGACAATTACCTGTACAGGCACAAGGTGAATACTTCGAGCTTCGGCTTCACTGGGCTCAGGCCGATGGTCGTATCGGCCACGAACGCACTGCGTTTCATTGGTGCCTCGAGCGTCTATGTTGGTCTCAAAA
The DNA here is from genome assembly GCA_043756345.1 of Deinococcales bacterium. Classification (GTDB taxonomy): domain Bacteria; phylum Deinococcota; class Deinococci; order Deinococcales; family JAAFIG01; genus JANOWZ01. Next base: position 6,222 of record JAYURE010000744.1, read on the forward strand.
ATGAAAACCCTCACCAGTTTTTGCCAATTTGAGCCGTGCGTGAATGACTCACACAAGCGCCGCCAATTGTGCTTATACTCTGATTCCGCAGGGGAGTTTCCTCCTCGACCCCATCAGGGTTGCGTGACGAACTTTTGCTGAGCTTGACCTGTTGTGATTACACTGTTGTTGCCAAACTGCTGTGATTTCAGTTTCGGGCAGAGAGACCTCGCCCTCAGGAGCCGAATTGAACACGTTCTCGGAAGCAATTCCAGCAGTCTTCGAGCCCAACCAGATCATCCGTCCGATCAGTCATGTCGAAGAAATCCTCTTCTGGCGTGAACGTGTACAACCCTTGGTCAAAGCCAAACGCTTCGAGCACATCCTGCGCGTCGCCGAACTCGCCCGAGACATCGCCGCCGCCAACGGCCTCGATCCGTACCGCGCCGAACTCGCCGGAATCTTGCACGACTTGGCTCGAGACTTGACCGGCGAACAACTCCTCGAGCTTGCCCCAGCCGAAAGCCCGATGGATGCCGAAAATCCACTCGCATTGCACGGTCGCGCCGCCCGCGCCCTGCTCGAAGATTGGGGCTTTGACGACCAAATCGTGCTCGAGGCGGTTGAGGATCACGTCACCGGACCTCGCGGCGGCAACCCAATCGCGCTGGCTGTCTACATCGCCGATGTCTCCGAACCGGGCCGAGGCGTCAATCAAGACATCCGCGAGATGGCCTTCCAGGACCTCGAGCGGGCATACATGGCCTCGTTGTGCTGCAAAGTTCAATACCTCGAGCGTTGCGGTAAGCCGGTGCATCCACGCACCCGTGCCGCCTACGATGCGCTGCCAGAACATTTTGTGCCAGCAGACATGGTCTGCGATCCGCAAGGCATTTGAGGCAAGAGTTCATGCCTTCATCTTCTCGGCTCGAGCCAGCATTCGTCTGCCCATTCGTGTGCAAAGTCTCTAGGTTTCAGCGCCCGTTTCGGCGATACTGATCCTTGTGAATTGGCTTGCTGGATTGCGCGTCGCTGGACTGATGATGGCTGTGCTTAGCCTATTCTCGTACTACATTGTCGAATCGCGCCCAGCGAACCTTTCGGTCGCCCGACCCAACCTGCAACTCGAGAACGGTCAGGTTCCAAGTTTCAACATCGTCATCGCGGGCCGCGACATCGAATACTGCAAACCCGGTTACGGCCCCGGCGGTCTGAAGGCCGTGCCTTGCGAGGGTCCAGAACGTTACAGCGGACGCACCGACACGATCATGTTCATGCGCGTCGCACCCGGCAAACTCGACGTGATCAGCATCCCTCGAGACAGCCTCGTCGAAGACCGATTCGGCGAGCACAAAGTCAACTCGAGCTTTCAACTTGGCGGGGCCGAAGCCCTGACGCTTGCGGGTATCAAAAGCCTGAAAGATCCCGGAGCGGGCGAAATCTTCGCTCGAGGCGGATCTGACGCACTCAAATCGGCACTCGAAGGCCTGCTCGGGGTTGGTATCGATTACACCCTGATCTTCAACGTCGAATTCGTCGAACGGGTCATCGATTCGCTCGGAGGCGTGAGTGTCAATTTGCCCGAAGCGATGGATTACGACGACAACGCCGCCGACCTGCACATTCACCTGCCCGCAGGCAACCAGAAGTTGGACGCGAAAACCGCGATTGGCTACCTGCGCTTCCGCCATGGTGTCGGCAGCGATTACGCCCGCATGGATCGCGGCAAGGCCGTGGTTGGACAACTGCTCGAGAAACTCAAATCACCCGCCGCCTTGGGTGCGGTGCCGACCGTGCTGGCCGGATTGCAGAACGATGTCACCACCAACATGGACGTGAATTTCATTCAAACACTCGTGCCGTTCGCCCGGACGCTAAAACCGGTCTTCTTGACCCTGCCGACGCTCGAGCAACGTTACAGTTCGTACCTGCTGCCAGACCGCGACGGTATCGCCAAAATGCTCGGCACAGGCAACCCGGAATTGCCGCTTGATCCAACCCAGCCCGTGCCAGAGACGAACCCTGAAGACATCCCCAGCCAGACTGCGACGATCATTGACAGCAGCGGCGTGCCCGGAATGGGCAAAGCCCTCGCCGCGTACTTCAAACGTTCAGGATTGCCCGAGGCGACCGTCATCACTCTCGAGGTCAGTGACGAACCCACCCAAGTCCTGCGGCGACCCTGGGCCGATGATGCCAGCGTCGAATACTATTCCAAATTCATGGGCGTACCGATCTTCCAACCGTACCGTTACCCGCTCGAGGCTGGCCCGCTCGCTATTCAACTTGGACGGGATGCGGCTGACAAATACGGCGGTTTGCTGCTCGAGGCCGCACGGTTTCAAAAACCCTAAACTCGAGGCTCGGACTTGACTGGCAAATCAGAACCTCGAGTCCTGATCTGAGATTACGCTTGGTTGTTTGGTTTTTCTTCCGCCGCGATGTGCGCGTCGATCTTCTCGACCAACTGCTTCATCGCCTCGCTGATGCCCTGCGCGACATCCCGTGAAAGGCGAATGTCATGCCCGGTCTGCAACTCGGCGACGTTGACCTGAAATTGATTGCCATCAATCGTGATTTCCATACCGAAACGCGGCAAGAGGGCAATGGCGACACCTTGGTTGGCGTTCAAATCCTCTGCCATGGCCATGAGGGTGCTTTCACGAAGAACTTGGAGTGGTTTTTGTGCTTGCATGATCGTCCTTTCGCGCTGAAACCCGAGCGCAAAACTCGAGTGTGGCGCTACCTGTAAAGCCTGTTGAAGCGCACTGGGTGAATTGGTTGT
>JAYURE010000745.1:0-3170 GCA_043756345.1 Deinococcales bacterium
TGGCGTGTCGAACTCGAGGATGTTCACATGAATGTTGAAACGCGATTGCGCGAATTGATCGGGCCAGTCGCGGGCAAGTTGCACACGGCGCGTTCGCGCAACGATCAGGTCGCGCTCGATTTTCGTTTGTGGACCAAAGCTGCATGTTCGAGAATTGCCGTGAAGCTCGAGCGCTTGCGATCCGTGATGGTGAGTGAAGCAGAACGCAACATGGGTACGATCATGCCCGGATACACGCATTTGCAGGTCGCCCAACCGATCCTCTTGTCGCATTGGTTCATGGCGTACTTTGAAATGCTGTCTCGAGATTTATCACGCTTTGATGATGCTCTCGAGCGAATGGATGAATCACCGCTTGGGGCTGGCGCGTTGGCTGGCACACCATGGCCGATTGATCGGTTTGCTACGGCTCGAGATCTTGGTTTCAAGCAACCGACGCGCAACAGTTTGGACAGCGTGGGTTCCAGGGATTTCGCACTCGAGTTTCTGGCAGCCTGTTCAATCACGATGGCGCACCTCAGCCGAATTTCTGAAGAATTGATTTTGTATTCAACATTCGAGTTCGGTTTCGTGATCCTGCCCGATTCGCACACGACTGGCTCGAGCATCATGCCGCAAAAGAAGAATCCCGATGTCAGCGAATTGGCTCGAGGGAAAGCCGGTCGCGTCTTCGGCGATTTGATGGCACTCTTGACGGTCGTCAAAGGCACGCCGCTTGCGTACAACAAGGATTTTCAGGAAGACAAAGAACCTGTCTTCGATGCTGCCGACACGCTCGAGGTGATCCTGGATTTGTACGCCGACATGTTGCCACTCTGCAAATGGCAGGCTGCCACAACCAAGCTTGCCGCCGCCAGGGGCTACAGCACGGCCACAGACCTCGCCGATTACCTGGCGCGCAAGAGTGTGCCATTCCGCGAAGCGCACGAGGTTGTGGGCAAACTGGTGGCGTTGTGCGTGAACACGAACCGGCAACTCTGGGATTTGACCGAAGCTGAACTCGTCGCTGCGCACAAAAAATTGGATGCTCGTGCCTTGGAATTTGTGACCGTGGAATCCAGTGTTGCCGCCCGACGAAGTTATGGCGGGACCGGACCAGAACAAGTATCAGAGGCCATTCAAGCCGCAAAGAAGTTGTTGAAGTAAGGAGTAGATCATGCCGAATCCAACGCCACGCAACGCCCCAACCATCGCCACGAAATTGCCGGATGCCGCACCGCTCGATTTGCGCAACGCCTCACTCGAGGACATTCCGCGCATCAGTGCCTTGATCAAATATTGGGCGGAGAAAGGTCGGATGCTCGAGCGCAGCGAAGAATTGCTGCAAGCCACCATTCACGAATTTTTGATCCTCGAGTTGTCTGATGGCACGCTCGCAGGTGTGGTCGGTTTGCACCGCATGGCCGAAGATCTCGCCGAGGTTCGTGGGCTCGCCATCGCACCAGGATTTCAAGGTCAGGGCCTCGGACGATGGTTGGTACTCGGGGCGGAACGCATGGCTCGAGATTGGGGACTCAAACGCTTGTTCGCCTGGACTTACGAGCAACGTTTTTTTGAGAAATGCGGGTACAACCGAATCCCTCGAGAGGAAAGCACCTTGCCGACCGAGATTCATGTCGAATGCACGCGCTGCGCGTTCTTGAACAACTGTCAGGAAATCCCAATGCTGAAATTGATTGATTTGCCCAAACCGATCACGTCATGATCCGTTGTCACAATGCCCATGAATTTCCAAGAAATTATGTCACAACGGATTGATGAATTCCTTTGAGTTGAACGCGATCACCAACATAAATCATCCCGCCAACCAGCAACCGTGCCGTGACCCCACCGTGGCCTCGAAGAGCGTTATAGCCACCCAATCCGAGTTCTGATTCCATCCGCGAACACGGATCACAACTCCCGGTAACTTCCAAACAAACCTGCTCTCCGATCTGCCATTCCAATCGCAAATCAGGAAATGGTGAACGCATCGCCAACAAGTTGATGCCAGACACCACCAGGTTTCGACGCAAGCGGGTCGCCTCGAGCGATTCCAAACCACACCAACGCGCCACCACCGGAAGATGCTCGGATTGAAACATTGTCAGTTCACGTTTTCGCACCTCGAGCCCGACCCGCATGACCCCAGATCGTCGATCACCGATCAATCCCAGACCAGGCTCAGCTTGGGCTTCAGGGACAAAATGGGCAGGTTGCTGTCGTTCGGGACGAAGCACAATTGCTTTGACCCGTCCTTCGGTACGAAACCGTTTGACCAAATCTCGAAGGTTTTCAACATTGGTCATCATGTTCCCAGGCTAACTCGAGGAATTGTAACAAAGCTGGGAGAAGGTGAGAACTCGAGGCCGCTTGGAAATCCCTCTCAAGTTGAGCAAGGATTTGAAACGCCAGAGCAGGAGATGAAATTTAATTCTCAAACAAAGCCATGAATTCTTTCGGGGCATAAACAGGGATGCTCGTCCTCAAATAATCCGCTCCATTGCGGGTGATGATGCAATCACAACGGGCCTCAAGTGCCGCGAAATGCTGAATCCCATCTTCAAGGTCCGTAAATTCGGAAGCCAATGCTGTTATCACCGCATTGTGGTTCGCAGAGACGACCTCAATGATTTGCAGTAAATCCTGCAAAAAACCTCTGGCCTGTTCGCTCGAACTGAGTTTCCGCAAGACGTAATACACGTCCGTCACGATGTTCGAGGAAATCACGCCAGCACACAACCGCTGCTCGAGGATCGCCAAGACCAGACTGCTGGATTCCACAAATGGTTCTCGAGCCAAGGCCACATCCAAAATCACGTCCGAGTCAATGAATGCCCGTTTGATCACCTGTGTTTTTCCATCAATGCCGCCTCGAGCAAGTCTTGGTCGTCTTGACCGGTGTCATGTGCGGCAAAGGCCCCGGTTAAACGCTTGGTGATTGGCGCTCCCTCGAGTTTCAATTCGGCCCCCCTGAATCCAGAGGCCAGCCAGGAAACATTGCTGAGGTATTCCTCAACCAGTTTGGAAACGCTTCTGTTTCTCGAGCGGGCGTACTGTTTGGCCCGTTCGATCACGGATTGTTCGATGGTCAGGGTCAGTTTAGTCTGCATGGTGAATCACACGTGTAATGTAGCAAAAACACACGTGTGATTCAAGTTGGGTCTGAAAAATCCCCTCTCGAGTCGAGA
>JAYURE010000746.1:0-3159 GCA_043756345.1 Deinococcales bacterium
CCGGACATTCTGGTCAATTTTTCGGTCTGGGAATCGCTCGATGCGCTCAAGCATTTCACCTACCAATCCGGTCACGGCTCGTACTTCCGGCGGCGTCTCGATTGGTTCGTGCCGCTCGAGAAACCTGGCACGGCGATGTGGTGGATTCCGGTCGGTCACACGCCCACGCTTCCAGAGGCGAAAGTTCGTTACGATCACCTGCTCGAGCATGGCCCAAGCGAATTCGCATTTGGATTCAAGGATGATTTTCCAGCACCGTTAACTTGAGCGTTGCCATCGGGCCGGTGTGCGTTCCTCTTTGGATTCGCCGAGTGTGTACTCGAGCGTGCGGTTATCCGTCCAACCTGTCACATCCCAGTAGCCTTCGATCCGCGCAAGTTCGGGAAATGGCAAGGCTCGAGGATCGCTGAAATCGTAAAGCACCAATTCATACGGGGCGGCCCAGTAGCAACCTTCGATTGCTAGCGTTAAACCGTCCGGTGCGGGATGAATGGATGCCCAACAAAAGCCGTGACCATCAAACGCCTCAGGCGGAAAGTGGACTTGGTTCTCGCCGGTATCCAAACAAATCACGTTGTAACCCTGGTAATCCTCGCCGCATAGCAGATACTCGAGACCGTTCGGGTGCTGAACCCAGGCATGCAAAAAATGACCGTAATTGCGTTTAATGTCCGCGACCTGTACATGATTGTCAACTCGTCGAACGGTGCCTCGAGAATAGGTTCCAGTGTTCGGACCTCTCAAATATTCTGTTATCTCGAGAACGTACTTTCCAGACGGTGAGAGATGCGATTCTAATGAATTCTCAACCAGTGAAGCTTGTGCAAAATCTTCTTCAGTTTCTGCCCGACGTTGCACATATTCTGGATTCATCCGTCCTCTTTTGGTTTACTTTGCGCATCGTCCAGAAACGCCCGTGGGTTGTCCATCAACCTCGAGCCTTCCCGTGATGGCGTGCCAAGCGCATCGGCCAGCAGTTGCTCTCGGGTGCGCAATGGTCGGGCGCGAACGTGCGTGTGAACGTTGTCCACACCGGGGAACCTCGAGCCGACGAACAGGACTGCCGCCAGAAAAGTCGCAATCGGTACAGCCAGAATCAGACCAATTGAACCGACCAGCGCGTGCACAATTTCGGTGGCGATCAATTCAAAATTGAGCACGCGCCCAACCGTCATTTGATCCGCTCGGATCAGCACGAACAACGGCAGGCTCGAGCCCGCGTAGGCAAGAACGAGCGTGTTGATTAACGATCCGATGTGATCGAATCCGACGGCCATGGCGCTCTGGTACAAATCTCGGCCCCGCATTTTCGGATTTAAATTCGCCAGTTCACGCACGACTGCCGCCTGTGCCACGGTGCTGTCCACGAGCGCCCCGAGCGAACCGATCAGCATTCCGGCAATCATCAGGGCGTAGACGTCCACATCCAAACCTTGCGATTGAATAAACAGCGCGTCGTGCTGTCCATACCCGGAAAGCCTCGAGAGCCTTGAGAACAATTCTGCCAACCCGAGCGTGATTGCGGCAGAAATAATCGTGGCCACCAACGCCGCACTCGAGGTGATGTTGACACCGTGAACGAAGTAGACGCTGATGCTCAGGATCAGGCTCGCACCGAGAATCGCGCACAAAATCGGGTTGTACCCGGCAGCAATCGCGGGCACAATCGCCAGCACGATCATGGCGATACACGCGAACATTCCCAAGACCGCCCGGAAGCCTTTGCCGCGTCCAACAATTGTTGCAATCGCCACGAAAACGAGCACCAGAATTCCGAGCGGCAAGCGCCGAATGTAATCGGTCGCGTAATACACTGTCTCACTGTCCGGCCCGAGCGTTTTAAAAACTTCAATGTCCTGACCGGCTGCAAATTTGCTTTCGCTGTCAATCACACGCACGGTTTTACCGTTGTTCAGTTTGACCTCGAGATCCCGGCCTTGGTCTTTGCTGTCTGTTGGCAACGGCAAGAGTTTGAGGATGGTGCCTTCGAGGTATTCGGTGTTGTTGTTGTCCGGTCCGATGTTCGCGGGTTGTGTGGTCGCATCGCCGGGTACAGCAGGATCGGAGATGGGATTACTCAAGCCTGGATCGGCAGGCGGTGCAGTCTGTGCGAAACCCGAGCCGAACAGAAATCCCGAAACGAGAAAGCAAACGAGAAAGCTCAGCGTGATCAAGAAAATGCGAAAGAATTTCATGAACCTCCCAAAACCCCTGCATAACTCGAACCTGCACTCGAGCCGATACACGTCGCGCACAACCCGTACAACGTCAAATGATGATCCTCGACTTGGAACCCGCCCGGCAAGACCGTCCCGGCAGGAATGCCAACCGGACACGTCTCGAGTTCAAAAACGCGTTTGCAAATCCGACAGCAAAAATGATGGTGATGCCCACGGTGCGCCGGTTCAAAATGCGGCTCCTGCCCCGGCAGCAACACCTCAATGATCGAACCAGCCTCGCGCAGCAAGCCAATCGTGCGATAAACGGTTGCCAAACCCAACCGTGGCACGCTCGCACGGCAACGCTCGAGGATCGCCGCGACATTCAATGGACCTTCAGCCGCCTGGATGACCTCGAGAATCGCCTCGCGTTGCCTGGTGTTGCGTTGCGTACTCACGGCCCGAGAATATCACCTGCCGAATGAGGGCCAAGCGAGTGAAAAGTGTCAAGTGAAAGGTGGAAGCGCGAACAGCCCGCTAGCGACTCAGGCCCGTTAGGTGCCGCTTTGGAGTCAAGAAGGTGCTGTCTCGTGAGCAAGAAAGTCGAAACCCACCTCGAGCCTTTGATTTTTCTTTTCACTTTGAACTTTCCACTTTTGCCCCACCTCCCGAGCGGTACAATGCGCCCATGAGCTTGAGCACACTCGATTCCGCTGTCAAACTTTTCGAAACGTTTCCCAAAGAAACCAAGATTCAAGGCTTGATCTCGCTGGCGGACAGTTTGCCGCGCCTCGCGCCGAAAGAGGGCGAAACATGGGATGTTGAAGATGTTCGCAAAGACCACGAATGCCTGGATGTGGTTGGATTGTACGCACGGCTCGAAGATGGTCACGTCAAACTCGCGGCAGTGGCGGCCTGCGCGTCGCACGTCTGCCCGAAACTGGCACCAGACTCGAGCTTCTCGGACAACTCGGTTTGGGTGACGGCTCGAGCGCGAATT
>JAYURE010000747.1:0-8904 GCA_043756345.1 Deinococcales bacterium
GTCTGAAGGCCGCACCGGGCAAGGCGAGACTCGAGGCGTTGGATGCCGCCTGGTTCAATTACCTTGATCAGCGAATCTTTCAGGGTGGATGCTTTTTTACCAATGCCGTTTTGGAACTGGACGGGCTCGAGTTGCCAGAAGTCCGTGAAGCCGTGATTGCGCAGTACAATCGCCTGTTGGATTTCGTTGAAAAAAATGCTCGAGAGGCGATAGAAAAAAGTGAATTCCGATCCGACCTCGAGACGAACAGATTTGCCCTCGAATGGATCGGCGTGAAACTCGGCGCGATCCTCTGGCATGGATTGACCCGAGAAAACAACCCGGCGCGTGAAGCCTCGGGCGCGTTATTGCGTCGCGTCTCGAACCGAAAATCGAGCAAATAGAAAGTACGAACGTGTTTAAAAATCAGGAGGTTTTATGAACCCAGCCATGACCCAAACCGAACTCGTTCAAGCACTCGAGGTACGGCATGAAGAAGTCAGTGAATACTTCTCGAGCTTGCCCGAAGCAACCCTGCTCGCAGACACGGCTCCCAAATGGAATCCGGCGCAACACCTGATCCACCTGACACGGGCCAACTCGAGAATCGCCCAAGGATTTCAGGCACGCGATGCCCTGCCGAACAACGACTCGGGCCAAATCAGAAGCTACGAAGTCGTGCGCGAGACGTACATCGCGGCGCTCCAGCAAGCCCCAAGCGCACTGCTTGAAAAGAACGGCGCAGCCGTGCAAGTGGAAGCCGACTCGAGTCAACACCAGATTCTTGAAGCGTACCGACAGGCCGGAACCGGCTTGAGGCAGGCCATGCAAACCTGGACCGAGGCCGACTTGGACGCCAAAGCCGTGCCGCATCCTTTGCTCGGATTGCTCAGCGTGCGTGAAATGCTCGAGTTTGCTCTTTATCACGACCTGCACCACCTCGGGGGCGTGCGCAAAACCCTCCGCTGAGGCGATCCCTTTCACCAACGGAAGTATTTCGATCTGGGCGTCACGCTTGCGAAAACGTTGGCTTCGACACTTGGTTCCTCATTTGACAACGATTGCAGGAACCATTACGCTCGCGCATGGAGCTATAAGTCACAATTGGGTCCTAACCTCGGCGCTCGAGGTTTTGAACTGTCGTACCGGTTTGTGAGTTGATGTGTGTTCCAGAGATTCAGCCCAGAAATTCAGCCCAGTATTTTCGCGCAATTCAACCGACGTTCTTGCTCACACCTTTGGAGGGGATTCATGAGCGATAAGCAAAGCATTTCCGATGACGTTCAAACGTTGCACAGCATGGGTTACGCCCAGGAACTCTCGAGGGGCATGAAGGCGTTTAGCAACTTTGCGATTGCCTTCAGCATCATCTGCATTCTGTCCGGCGGGATTAACTCGCTCGGACAGGCGATTGGTGGAGTGGGCGGTGCGGCCATCGGAATCGGTTGGCCCGTCGGCTGCCTGATCAGCTTCGTTTTCGCTTTGGCGATGGCGCAGATTGCCAGCGCCTACCCAACTGCGGGCGGCCTGTACCACTGGAGCAGCATCCTTGGTGGGCGCGGCTGGGGCTGGGCAACCGCATGGCTCAACCTTTTGGGTCTGGTCACGGTTTTGGGCGCAATCAACGTCGGTACGTTCTACTTCGCCGCTGGAGCCTTCGGACGCGAAATTAGCTTCGAAACGCAAGTTGTCTTCGTTGCATCGATCACGATTTTGCAGGCCGTGGTCAATCATTTCGGCATCAAACTGACCTCGATCCTGACTGATTTCTCCGGCTACCTGATCTTCGCGGTCGCCATCATTTTGACCTTGGCCCTGTTCTACTTCGCACCGACCCGTGACTTCTCGAGGCTCTGGACCTTCACCAACAATTCCGGCGATCTCGGTGGTGGAGTTTGGCCCGTGAACTCGAGCATGCTCGGCGTATTCTTGCTCGGGTTGTTGCTGCCGATCTACACGATCACCGGCTTCGATGCCAGCGCCCACACCAGCGAAGAGACCATTGGAGCGCAAAAGGCCGTGCCTCGCAGCATCGTCTCGAGCGTGCTCTGGAGCGGCCTCTTCGGTTGGATCATGCTGATTGCTTTCGTGATCGCCATTCCAGACATGAAAGCTGGCGCTGCGACCGGTTGGGGAGTTTTCTTTGACACCATGTCCAAAGTCATTCCGAGCGGCTTGCGCGAAGCGCTCTACGTCGGAATTTTCATCTCGCAGCTTTTGTGCGGTCTTGCCACCGTCACCAGCGTCAGCCGCATGATTTTCGCCTTCGCTCGAGACGGCGGCTTTCCGAGTGCACTGCGCGGCATTCACCCGACCTACCGCACACCGGTAGCCGCGATCTGGGTCGGTGCGATCATCAGCTTTTTGTTCACGCTCTACGCACCGGTGTACACGACCATCGTTTCCGTGACCGTGATTTTCTTGTTCCTGAGTTACGCCATGCCGATCCTTTCGGGGTTGCTTGCATACGGCGGCAAATGGACCAACATGGGACCGTGGGATCTTGGCCCCGCATTTCGGATTGTGGCGGTGCTGGCGCTGGCCTCAATGGTGCTGATCTTCGGCATTGGTATTCAACCACCAAACGACAAGGCACTTTTGATTACCGTCGGTTTGGTGGTGTTGCTGACGCTCGGTTGGTTCTTGTTTGAGCGCAACCGTTTCGCTGGCCCGCCCGTCGGTGCGGACATCGAAAAGCGTCAACGCGAGATTTCTCAGACCGAACAAGCGTTCAGCGGCGACTGAACCTCGAGTTAAGCAAAAAGAAAGGGGTGAACCAATTCGGTTCGCCCTTTCGCCATTCTCGAGCCAAAGTCAATCTGAATCGCTAATCCAGTTTCCAGCGTGTGCCGTCCACCGTGTCCTCGAGTTGCACGCCCAATTCTTTCAATCGTTCCCGAAGCGCATCTGATTTATGAAAATCCCGGTTGAGCCGGTACGTTTTTCGCGCATCAATCGCAATCTCGAGCAGGCCACCAAGAAGTTCTTCGTTCATGCCGCCCGCGTTGTCAGAACCGGCCGGGAACAACCCGAGCACACCCTCGCCCAAGTCATCAAATGCCGCCAGAGCCGCCTCGAGCGTGCCGCGCCCAACTTTGCCCGCACCGTTCATTTCACGGGTCAATCCGAACAATGCCGCCAGTGCTTCCGGCGTGTTGAAGTCATCATCCATCGCCGTTTCAAACTCGAGCCTGAACGCTGCGATCTTCGCATCGAGCGCAGCATCGTTTCCGTCGCTGGCCGTCTCGAGCTTGCGAATGATTTCGCGCCGTGCTTCGCGCAACCTCGAGATTGCACTCTCGGCAGCCTTGACCGAATCATCGCTGACTTCGGCGATGCTGCGGTACTGACTCGAGACGTAAATAAAACGCAGAATCAACGGATCGTGGTCCCTGTAAAAATCCTCGAGCGTCAAAAAGTTGCCCTTGCTGCGGCTCATTTTCTCGCCATTGATGGTCAACATGTTTCCGTGCAACCAGTAGCGGGCGAATTTGTACCCCGCGCCTTCGGTCTGCGCGATTTCGGCCTCGTGGTGCGGGAATTGCAAATCCAAACCGCCCGCATGAATGTCGAAACCCTCGCCCAAGTATTTCAGGGCCATCGCCGAGCATTCGATGTGCCAGCCTGGAAAACCCTCGCCCCACGGTGAATTCCAACGCATGATGTGCTCGGGTTCAGCGAATTTCCACAATGCGAAATCTCGAGGGTCTTCTTTTTCGCCACGCACCATTTCGCGGGTGCCACTCTCGAGTTCTTCAATCTCACGCCCGGAAAGCTTGCCATAACCGGGAAAGGCGGTCACGCGAAAGTAGACGCTGCCGTTGACCTCGTAGGCCAGCCCGCGTTCGATCAGGCGTTGCACCATTTCGATCTGCTCGAGAATATGCCCGGTCGCCCTGGGGTTGATGCTGGGTTTCTTGACGTTCAGTTTACCGATGTCCGAAAAGTAACCCCACATGTACTTGTCGGCAATTTCCATCGGCTCGAGCCGTTCTTTTTTGGCCTGCTGTCCGATCCGGTCGTTGCCTTCATCCGATTCCTCGGTGGTGATGTGACCGACATCGGTGATGTTGGAAACAAAACGCACGCGGTTGCCGCGATACTCGAACCAACGGCGAATCACGTCGAAGGCCACGGCGGTTTTGCCATGCCCGAGGTGCGCGTCGGAATAAACCGTCGGGCCGCAGAGGTACATGCCCACATAACCCGGCACGGTTTGCACGAAATCTTCTTTGCTTCTCGAGAGCGTGTTGTACAGGCGAATCGTCATGTGATCTCCATTTGCTGAGTCTATTTGAACATAAAAGAACGCTCGAGCAAGTTCAGGCTCGAGCGGGTCGGGTAAAGAAAAATACCGGCAAGACCGCTCAGGGACAGCAACAACAGGCGGCACGAAGCAGGTCAAGTTGGTGAGGCTGGCGATTCATCTGGCTCGAGTGTACACGAATGGTGAGAAAATCCTTGGTGTTATCGACGAATTGTGGACCGGAACCGTCCGAACCCCTCGAGTGCCCGCCGTAAATCTTGCAGGGTCAGTTGGGCCGCGAGTTTCTTGCCCTCGCCCAGCAGCGAATCGGCCCATTCTTTGCTGGCCTCTTTCGAGAGCGGCGGCAGGTCGCCACGTTGCGCCCGAAAGTAGCGTTCAGCCAGGTTGCCAAGCGTGAACGTGCTGGCGTAAACGACCGGGGCCGTGATCAGGCCACCGACGACCGGCATGGTGATCTTGGCGATGCCTCGAGCGAATTGTCGGGAGGCGTAACCGTAAATGAACGCTCCACCCAACTCGAGGGCAACACTGCGGGCGCGTGCTCGGGTCAGGGTGAAACCGTAAGCGCAGCCAATGTCGATCACGAGTTTGATCTGAATCGGCAACACGAGCGCGGTATCAAGCCACGGGATCGGCTCGGCAGAAATCGCGGCGCAAGTCAACGCCGCTCGCGTCGTCAGTTGCGTCGCCCGGTCACGTTCGGCTCGCCCGTCATTCTCGAGCGGTACATCGATGGTGACAGTGGTACTTTGGTAGCGTTCGATCTCGAGGCTCACGTTTGAATTGTAGCGGTTGGAATGCCCGTGAAACGTGAGTTAACGGATGAAAGGTCTTGAACCTTGTGAAACCGCATCCCGGATCATCTGGGCGTCATTGAGGCGGATCTCTGGCAGGTCCTGTGGCGCGAAGAACGTGAACTCAAGCGCTTCACCATCGGTTTCGCCGACCTTCTCGAGAATTCTGGCCTCAAAAACGATGGTCACGAATTCCGCTTGATCGCCATTCGGGTAGGTCCAACGCATTTGATCTGGCTCGCTGTAAATCCCGAGCAAACCCGTGACTTCAACCGTGAATCCCGTCTCCTCGAGCATTTCGCGCACAGCGGACTCGAGGACGTTCTCGCCGGGACTCATCCAGCCTCCGACGAGGCCCCAGGTTCCGTCATCGCTGCGACGCACGAGGCCGATCCGACCTTGGGCATCGTAAGGCACGATGCCCGCACATGGGGCTTTGATCAGGTCATGACCGACTTTGGCGCGAAGCCCACGCAAATACGCATCCATCAGACGGCCTTGCTCATACCGGACTGACCGTGAAGACTCCGCCCATCTCGAGGTTGGCGGCTTCAATCTTTTCGGCCCCGGTGATCACGGCCATTGCGCCGTTTGCGTCCAGGTTCTCGGGCGAAATGTACTGTTGGGCAACACGCCGCAAATCGTCACTGGTCACGGCGAGCAACCTGCGTTTGAACGCCTCGAGCACCGGCAATGTGTACCCGGCCAAGTCGTTGAAGAAACGGGTTGTACCCTTACTGTCGGCACTCAAGAGCGGGTCCACTTCCTTGCATGACGCCAGAATGGATTCCTTCAGAGATTCGGCACTGATCGGATTTTCGAGCACGAATTGCGCGGCATTGCGGTAGACGCCAAAGGTGCGAACAATGTGCGGGTCTCGGTACGAGAGTTGCGCGAAGATTCCGTTCTCGGCTCGGGCGACGGCGAAACCACCGTATGCTCCACCTTTTTCGCGGACTTCAGGGTGCAGGTACGCTTGGCGCAAGTACCGTGAAAGCACGAACAGCACTGCCGAATCCTGATGCATGTACGGCACAGTCGAGATGGCCAGCGCATCGTAAGCGACCGGTACGGCGGTCGTGCGGGCCACCGGTTTTCGGCTCGGAGCAACGCTCGAGGGGTTCGGACTGCCGAGAGTGCCAATCGGTAATTTCTCGAGCAACGCCGTGATTTGCGTTTTCAAACCCTCGAGTTCTGAGGCTTCGGCTGTGATGCAGACGCGCAAATCGGTGGCACTGTAGAGGTGTTCTCGGATCGTTTCGAGGTCGGCAATCAGGCCGTCCAACCCGGCATCATCGAGCGCGGCGAGGCGGCGGGCCGTCTGGACTTTCGTCACACCCTCGAGCCGTTCGCGCAGTGCGCCAACAGGGGAGAGTTGCGCATCGGTCAGTTGCAACGCGAACATGTGTCCGTCCGATACAACCCGAGCCTCGAGCGCCGCCCGGTACTGTCCGAGCAAGTTTTTGAGGTGCTTGCGATCAAACTTCAGGTCGGTCAGCAGGTCGCTCAGGATTTCAAATGTCGCCGAAATGTTTCGCTCAAGGGCTTTACTCGAGAGCGTGAAACCCTCACGGTACTGGTTGAGGTTGTCCGGTGCGACGCGCACGCCGGTTCCTGCCGACACGCCGCCCGTGTAGCGTTCGATCCGGGCGGCCATCTCGAGGTAATCGCTGCTGCCACCACCCATTTTGCTGGCGACGAAGGCGAACACTGGCATCAAGTCTTTGAGCGGGTCCGGCACGCCCGCGAAGCTTGAGGAAATCGAAATATAGGCCAGTCCATTCGTGGGTTGCGGAAAGAACCCAACCCGTGCGCCATGAATCGTCTCGAGGGTCTGAGGTACGTTTTCAAAGCCCATCGGTACATCAGAAAGCTCGAGGGTTGGCAAGCTCGAAAGGTCCTGGTCTAAGTCTTGTTCAGCTTTGAGCGACTTCGTATCGGTAATGATTTGTGCCATCTCAGATGCCGAGAGTTTCGATTTAACCGCCTCGAGTTTGGCCCTCTCGGTCGCCTCGAGCCGCGCATTCATCTCCGGGTCCGGCATCAGGATCACGGTAGCGCGGTGCGGATTCTCGAGGATCTCACGGCGAATCATCGCCTCGAAAAAACCACCTTTGGCGCGTTCAGTCTCAAGGTGTTGAATGTCCGCATCGAACTGCATTGTGCCGAGCGGATCGCCACCGTAAATGTAAACATCCAAGGCGCGGAACATGACTTTCAGGCCATATGGATACCCGCTGTCACTGACCTCACGCGCTTCGATCTCGAGTTGATGGATTGCGGCATCGACCAAATCTGGGTTGATGCCGGTCTGGACCAAATGCTCGAGTGTGCCAACAATCAATGCCTCGATTTTCTCGGCATCTTCTGCGTTGACATCTTTGAGTCCCGCCGAGAAAATCATCTCGCGGTAATCGTTCAAGCCCGTGCCATCGGCGAGCGCACTGCCGATGTTGGATTCGATCAAGGCTTTGCGCAACGGACTCGCAGCATTCGCCAGCAAGACCTCACCGAGCACACGCCAGCACAAGACTTTGAAACCATCACCGACGAAATCCGTCAACCAAGAAACGAGAATTTGCGCCCTGCGCTCGAGCGGTTCGCCCGCCGCAATCGCATACGCTTCGGTCAGACGAATCGGGGCGGAACGGCGCGGCTGATTGGGAATGCTCGAATCGATCTCGAGCCGGTCAAACTTTGCGAGCACATTCGCTTCAATCGTCTCGAGCGTCGGGGCGAGCGGCAGGTTGCCATACGTCATGAAGTAAGCGTTCGACGGATGGTAATGCCTTGAGTGAAAATCTCGCAACGCCTGCCAGGTCAGATCAGGAATCCGATCCGGTTGCCCGCCTGAATCATTCGCAAAGGTCGTGTCTGGCAGCATCGCCCTCGAGATCGCCTTGTGCATCACCCGAGAAATGCTCGAGTTCGCACCCTTCATCTCGTTGTAAACCACGCCCTTGAATTCCAATGGGCTTTCAGGATTCTCGAGTTCCGTGAACTCGTAGCGCCAACCCTCCTGCTTGAACGAATTCTCGCGCAGAAACGGAAAGAAATTCGCATCCAAATACACCTCGAGCAAATTCTGAAAATCCTTGGCGTTGCGGGTGCTGAACGGATAACTGGTGAACGCCGGGTACGTTAACGCATTCATGAACGTCGAAAGGGAACGCGGAATCATCGAAAAGAACGGATCGCGCACCGGATAACGTTGGCTGCCAGTCAAGACAGTATGCTCGAGGATGTGGGCCACGCCGGTTGAATCTTGCGGAATCGTCGGAAACGTCACCGAAAAGGCATTGTTTTCATCCGGGCAGGCGATGTGAATGTGTTTCGCACCAGTTCGAGCATGCTCGAGTTCAATGTACGTGCCGTTCAGGTGCGGGAGTTTTGCGGTTCGCAGAACGGAATACCCACCGATGGTCATGCCGACGGCGAATGCCGTTTCGTTTGAGGGAGAGGTTGAGTTCACTCCAACATGCTTTCATGCGTTGCCTGGAGGGTCAAGGTCATACGCACATTCAAAACGTGATCCCCACTCGAGTTTTGGACTCGAGCCTGGAATTGCTCGGTGACTGCTTTTGTATCGTCCTTGACAGCGCAGCCTCTGGTCGCTAAACTCGGAAAGCTTGGTGGGCGTAGCTCAGTCGGTTAGAGCGCTGGTCTGTGGATCCGGAGGTCGCGGGTTCAAATCCCGTCGCCTACCCCAAGCGAAAAGCCCGTCTAGGACGGGCTTTTTTGTTTTCAGCAAAAAGCGTTTTGTGTTCAAAAGCTGAAATCGCCACAACTAGTGGAAAGTGGCAGAAATACATGAGTATTTCTCGAGCAGAGCGAGTGGCCAAAAGTGACGTGTCGGACAAGTTC
>JAYURE010000748.1:0-3154 GCA_043756345.1 Deinococcales bacterium
GCGATCTCGAGGATTCCTGGGCTGCAAGCGTTCGCAGCACGGTCACGCAGGCGCTGCGCAAAACGGTCAAAGAACAGATCGAAAACGATCCAATCGAAGCACTGCGCCTCGCCAGAATCTTGCTCGAGGTTGAACCGTATGACCATGCAACGCTCGAGTTGGGCTTACGGGCCGCTCAAGCCGCTCAGGATGAGCCAGGAGCACACAGCTTGTACTCCAAGGCCCGCAAACGTTTCAACGAGGTTGGCGAGCCGCTGCCGGAAAGCTGGATGCAATGGCTCGAGGGAAGGAATGGGCGATAACATCACTTCGAGATTGAACCGATGTCGCTCGAGTTTTATCCATCGGTGCAGGTGATTTCGAGGTGCTCGAGCCGGTGACTTACGGTTGAACCGCTTGGGGCTCGCCGTACACAAAATTGTCCATCACGGCGACATCGTTGTTCGGGCCATCGTCCGGGCCGAGGATGGCGGTTCCGTATTGGATTCGCACGCGATGCACGATGGCTTTGCTGAAGATCACGCCCAAGAATGACAGCCCTTGATCGGCGATGGGCGTTCCAAACTTGCCGAGCGAATTGCCTTGAATGTCGAAATACTCGAATGCGGTGTGATCGGTGTCCACGTCGGTATAGACGGCCCCGAAGCCACGCACAGCGGCGGGCGTGTTGCTTCCCGGCACGAAGAAACGAAGCTCGGCAACGTTGCTGCCCACGGGCGAAAACAGGCGTTCGCTGCTGAAGGTCTTGAAGCTGTTCGCGTAACTCGGGTTGATGTTGCCAAAGCGTGGCAATGCAGCAGATGGATTGTCACTGTCGGCGCTGATCATCAATCCTGTACCGGGTGTGCTCAAGACTGCGCCACGGGCTCGAGGGGCGGTTGGGGCGTTGAAAAAATCGGGCGTGTAGAAGTTCGGCGCGGCGAGATCGTCGGGAATGCTGTCCCAGTTCAATTCTCGGAATCCGCCTGACCTCGAGCCGGGTTCGCCACCGTTGTTCGTGCCGCCGAGCAATTGCCGGTAACGTTCGACGGTGGGGGTGATGTCACCCGCGCCGCTGACGACCACGGGAGCGGTGAACAATGTGCTGCTTGGCACGCAGGCCATCAACAGGAATGGGCTGAGGATCAGGATTACAAGTGCGTGTTTCATAAGACCTCCTTCAAGTCAATCCTTGAACCGATTGGGGCTGACCTGTGGGTTGAACGTAGTCCGGTGTCGGTAACGAGGCAGTAACGTAACCGGTTCACCTCGAGCAGGATGCACTCATTTGATCACAGGCGCATCGGTCATCGTTCGAGAAGAGACCGCATTGAATCACCATTTTCGTGGCGCGTTACTGCCGCGTTACCAGGTCGCGTTCAAATTGCTGGCGAGGAG
Organism: Deinococcales bacterium; assembly: GCA_043756345.1. Classification (GTDB taxonomy): domain Bacteria; phylum Deinococcota; class Deinococci; order Deinococcales; family JAAFIG01; genus JANOWZ01. The sequence goes on from JAYURE010000748.1 coordinate 1,378, forward strand.
AAAAGAAATGAAAAAATCAAATCGATTGCTCAGCAGTTTGGTGATGGTTTTGGCTGGTCTTCTTGGGGCGTGTCAATCCTCGAGCACTGTCATTCCCCCTATTGTTCCTCCTATCGTGATTGATGATCCACTGCTTCTGGAAATTGCTCAAATACGGACTCACAGCCCCGATACTTTTGTTGGCAAGGTGGATGGAACTGATGCTTTCATCGCTGTTGTGAAACTTCAGCAGCAAGTCATTGCTTATGTTTGTGACGGCACTCCCGGCGGTGTGACCATCTCCAAGTGGTTTCAAGGAACCCTGAAAGATGGACAACTGGATGCAAAGGCAACAGACGGTAGTTCATTGAAAGGAACCCTGACTGGTAAAACCTTGAACGGTTCGGTGGGCATTGCTGGAGCCTCGCGAGCGTTCAGCAGCACCGATGCACCCAGCCCTGCGGGACTCTGGCTGACCGTTGGCGCGGACGACTTTAATGAAATCGCAAATGTCCGCGAACAAAAGCTGCCCTTTGAGAACCTGGATTTACTGCGGGTTGGTTGGATTGTTTTACCTGACGGCTCGCAACGTGGGGCAATCAACAAAAAAACCGGAATGGTCATTACCGGACCTGTCAGCACCAGCAATGGGGACAACAGTGCTGGCGAAACAGCACTCAATTTGGAATCGCCGCCAACCAGCAACTTGGCGGCACTCAAGTTTGCAATCGGTAAAAAATGCCAACAGCTTGCTGGGACGGTATCAACGTATTTGGATGGTTCGACAAAAACACCCATCAAATCGCTTATCGAGGGCGCGGCTCAAAAGGCTTTCGTCGAATGGTATCTCGGTGGCTGTTACGGCGCGAATGGTGGTATCGGGGATTACCTGTGATGTTGGCTTGGATGACTTTGGCTTGGACGAAAGAATTCATCGACAGAACCATCTCGAGCGTTTGATCACCTCATACCTTCAGGTCACACCGCTGATCCATAAGGAGCACATCGTATGACAACAATCACCCAGGGTCAGAAGTTGTACTTCGCTGCCGTTGGCCTGTTGGCACTTTGGGTTGGCATCTGGGGATACTTCATTCCCATCAGGGTCGATCAAGCGATTCCATGGTTGGTGCCACCGTTGCACGCCCGGTTTTTGGGCGCGATGTACCTTTCTGGTGCGGCATTCATGGTCGGTGCCCTCCTGTCGCACCATTACGCCGAGGTGCGCACGACTGTTTTTGGCATTGCTGTATGGACCGGCATGTTGTTCGTGGTCTCGCTGTTTTATTTGAACGAATTTGATTACAGCCGAATTCAAGTTTGGATTTGGTTTGGAGCTTACGTTGTTTATCCACTGATTGCGTTGTGGTTGTTCTGGCAGCATCGCAACCAAAACGAAAAGATCGAGGGACTCGAGATTCCGGGTTGGGCTCGAGGTTATTTGCTGATTCAAGGGATTGTCCTGACGGTCTTGGCGGTCTTATTGCTGCTTGGGTTGATGGTTGCTGTCTGGCCTTGGAAAATTTCTGGCCTGCTGGCACAGCTTTATTCGGCCCCATTCTTGTCGTATGGCCTGATGAGTCTAATGCTGTATCACCAACGAACCTGGCTCGAGGTGCGAACAACGGTCTTCGGGATTTTTGTATTTGCGTTTTGTGTTCTGATCGCTTCGGTGCTGCACCGTTCACTTTTTTCTTTGAACCTTTCAGGTGTTCTGTGGTTCGCAGGGTTTTCGTTGGCAACACTGATGCTCGGATTGCTGGCGGCAAAGTCTGTTCAAGGTGGTTCGGCATGACTC
>JAYURE010000749.1:0-3152 GCA_043756345.1 Deinococcales bacterium
GATCGCCGCCGGAGAACCCTTCTCGAGCGTTCCAGGTTTCCGGGAGCGTGTTGAGGCGGCAATAGAAGGTAATGCCATCGACTGCTTCGGCATGAGTGAAACCGGCATCGTTGCCGCCGAAACCCTGACCCGTGATGGCCTCGAACCGCTGCCCGGAATGGCAATACTCGAGGTGATCGACCCGCAAACCCTCGAACCGACCCCGGACGGCGAAAAAGGCGAATTGGTCGTGACCACACTCGCTCGAGAATTGATGCCATTGATTCGCTTTCGTACCGGAGACTTAACCGTAGTGCAACGCCTGCCGGATGGCTCAATCCGCCTGCCACGTGGCGTGATTGGTCGCGTGGATGAGATGCTCAAAGTCAAGGGCGTCAAACTCTACCCGAAAGAACTCGGCCCAATCCTGGCGAGCATTCCGGGTTTGGATGCCAAGCAATATCAATTAATCGTCTCGAGGACAGCCACCGGAACCGATTCGCTCGAGTTGCGCGTCGTTGGCGATGCCAATGCCGACCTCGGCCCGCTCGAGGCGCGGTTTCGGGCGGCGCTCGGCATCAACATGAATTCTGTGCAGATTGTCGAATCGCTCGAGGGTCCAATGGTCACGGATTCGCGTTAACACTCTGATCGTTATTTGCTCATCTTTGGCCCGGTGAATGGCAGATTTTTGCCGTTGTTCACAACTCCAGCTTGCCAATTTTTTGGACTTCATGAAGATGTGCAAATGAGCAGAGCCTGTTCAAAACGCAGGTTAAGCTTCCCCGATGCCCCAGCCGATTACCGCTGCGAGACAATTCTTTTTCAAAGCCCCCATGCCTGCGCCATCACCGGTTGCGCGATCCTGGCGGCTCGAGATGGGCGGACTGCGCTTGTTCTGGCAACCCGGAACGTACATGCGGGCCTCGCGTTACCTGTCTTGGCACGAAATTGAAAAACTTGAGATCATGCCGATGCGATTTCATCAACTCGGGTATGCCAGTTACGGCACCGGCCTGAACTGGTGCGAGATTCGGGTTGTGCAGCGTGGACGTTACGACTTCCCATTGCGCAAGTACACGCTCGAGTTGAACGCCAATTCCCGCGAGCAATTGCAGATGGTGCGCCAGATTTTCCGCGAATACAAGGGAAGTTGAGAAGCTGAACGCGGTAAGCTCGAAACATGACTGTTCGTGAACCCCAAGTCTCGAGCCTCAATGACGAGATCGCCAGCGAGATCGCACAGCGCAAGCTCAAACACATTGAAGTCTGCCTCGAGTACCCGGTGGAGTACACGACCAAAACCACCGGCCTCGAGCACGTGCCTTGGCCGTACAACGCGCTGCCAGAACTTTCTTTGGCGGATGTTTCCCTTGAGACTGAATTTCTCGGAAAACGCCTGAAAGCCCCGATTCTGATTGGCGCGATGACTGGTGGCGCAGAACGGGCCGCCAAAATCAACCGTAACCTCGCCATCGCCGCGCAACATTTGGGTTTGGGATTGATGCTCGGCTCGCAGCGCGTGATGATCGAACGCGAAGCGGCACGCTCGAGTTTTCAAATTCGAGAGTTTGCGCCCGACATTCTTTTGATCGGCAACATCGGTGTGGCACAATTGCGTAAAGGTTACGGATCTCGAGAAGTGCGAATGGCGATTGAACTTGTCCAGGCCGATGCGCTCGCGTTTCACACCAATCCTCTTCAAGAAGCCCTGCAAGAAAATGGCGACACAGATTTTTCAGATTTGATTCCAACCCTCGAGCGAGTCGTACCGGAAGTTGGCTACCCAGTGATGCTCAAAGAGGTTGGACACGGGCTGTCGGGTTCGCTCGCTCGAGCCGTGAAGAATGTTGGTTTCGCCGCGCTTGATGTTGGCGGTGCTGGCGGCACGAGTTGGGCCAAAGTCGAAGATTTTGTGAATCACGGAACCCTGCGTCACCCAGACCTTTGCGAGATTGGCATTCCAACCGCCCAAGCCATTAGAGACGTTCGCTCGAGCCTGCCCAACATGCCATTGATGGCGAGCGGCGGCATCCGAACTGGTTTGGACATTGCCAAAAGCCTGAGCCTCGGCGCTAACGTTGCTGCGCTTGCCAAGCCATTGCTCGCCCCAGCCCTCGAGAGTCCCGAAGCCGTGATTGCGCACCTCAAGAACCTGATTTTTGAATTGCGAGTCGCCCTGTTTGCAGCAGGTTTGCGTTCAGTCGATCAGGCTCGAGCCATCAACTCTTGATTTGAGCTTCGAGTGGAATACCGAGTTCTTTAGCGAGCAGTTGAAACCGGCCCGTTTCGTTCATGAATCCAAGCCCACGTTTTCGTGCCAGAAGCCTCGAGATCGCCGCTGCACGTTCTGGAACCCCGAAAGCCCGTGCGAATGCCTCGGGATGCTCGGTTTCCGGTTTGGTGACGGTACAGGTCGCGTAAGACGGGTTGGAATCGTACTCGCTCAAGAGTTTGCCATCCGAGAACACCCAAAGCCGAAGCAAATCGTTTTCCCAATTCAACATTGCCAGAATGGGAATAGAAATCTTGCTCGAGATTTGAACCGCGAGTTTAAGCAACAGCGATTCGCTCGAGATGTACCAGGCATCCACCAGCGAACCCGGCTCGAGTTGCCTGCCCGACACGACCACGAACTCAGCACGAACTTCAAGCTCGAACTCCTGAACCACCTCGAGCACCTGATCGCGTGATGCCTTGATGAAAATCTTTGCCTCACTCATGCCTTGAGCTTAAACCTTGCGAGCAAACTCAACCCTGCACGAATGCCCAAATGTAACCATCCGGGTCACGCAACTCGAACTCGACATCGCCCCACGGTCGAATGCTCGGAGCCTCGAGCGGGTCCGGTTCGTCATGGTGAAACGGTTCCAAACCGCGAGTTTGAACCGTATGGAAATGCTCGAGGACATCCCGCACAACCACCCGAATCGTTTGAGCCTCCCGTGCTTGGCGGGTTCCTGCTTCGAGCACGATCTCACCACGGCCCAATTCAAAGCGGTATGAGCCATCCTCGAAGCGCAAAAACGCAAATCCGGCCCGCTCATACCAGTCTCGAGAGAGGGTTTGGTCATGGCAGAAGACAATGATTTGGTGCAATTCCTGAATCAACACGGCCCCCGGTTCGTCAATCTACGCTCACCAGCACAACACTTCGAGCGATTTGACTCGCA
>JAYURE010000750.1:0-8892 GCA_043756345.1 Deinococcales bacterium
CGCGTTCTGCCCTGGTATCACCGGTGCAGCCTGCTCGGAAAGCAAGCCGAACAAATCTCCGATCAGTACAAAGCGGGCGATCCGGTCATGATTGAAGGAAGCCTCGAGTTTCGCAGTTGGGAAACCCCGGAAGGTCAAAAACGATCACAGGTCAGCGTCAAAGCACTCCGCGTCGAAGGCGGAATGCCCGGCTCTCGGGCCGAAGTGACCGTGCGCGACTCCCAGGGCGGTCATCGCCTGACGAACGCCTTCAATGAGGTCGTTCTGATCGGCAACCTGACCAAAGACGTCGAATTGAGGTACACCCCAGGGGGAGACGCGGTGGCCACCATCAGCATCGCGGTCAACGAATCCTGGAAAGACAAGACCGGCAACTGGCAAGAAAAAACCCATTTCATCGAGGTGAACCTCTGGCGGGACCTGGCCGAAACAGCCGGTGAACTGCGCAAAGGCGATCCCGTGGTGATCTCTGGTCGGCTCGTCAATGAATCATGGACGGACCGTGAAGGAAACAAACGCAACTCGACAAGGGTTGAAGGAAGAAGAATCGAAGCCCTGTCTCGCGGCCCCGGAAATGCTGGCGCTACCGGAGCCACCTCGGGCGCATCCCGTCAAGCCAACGGCGAATCGCGCTCACAGCCGACCCGACCCTCGAGCCAACCGGCCCGAGCGCAAGGTTCGGCAGGGTCCCGTGCGGGATTGGACATTGATCAAGGCTTAGAAGAATTCCCGCCAGAAGAGGATCTACCCTTCTGAAACGCACTCGAGCAGATTTGACGGTCAAAACTTGGAAGCAGTCACGCAAGGCGTGACACCAAGATTTCGACCTGAAAAACAACAAACTCTCTCGAGCTTTTGAGGACTAACTATGAGTGCAGCACCCGCAAGAGGTGGAAGCCGCAACAACTCTGACCGCGACCGCGATAGTGGCGGCAGCAGCAGCGGCGGAAACGACCGTGACCGCAAACCACGCGGCAAAGGCCCCAAACGCCCACGCAAACCAAAAGTGGACCCCTTCAAAACGGGCGAACTCGAGGTCACGGATTACCACGACGTCAAAATGCTCCGCCGATTCATCAGCGACACGGGCAAGATTTTGCCACGCCGCCGGACCGGTGTGAACGCCAAAAACCAACGTCGTCTCGCCCTCACGATCAAACGCGCCAGAATGCTCGCGCTGCTTCCCTTCACTGAGAAGCTCGTGCGCCGATAAGGAGGCTCGACGATGAAAATAATCCTGCTCGAGCCTGTCGCCAACCTGGGTCAAACCGGCAACATTGTCGAAGTCAAACCCGGTTACGCCCGCAACTTCCTTGTGCCACGCGGTCTGGCAGCCCCAGCCACGGCACAAAACCTGAAATCACTCGAGGCGCAGATCCGAAGCCGCGTCAAGAAGCTCGAGGCGATCAAAGCTGACGCGCAAAAGCTCGCCGGTCAATTCGCCGAATTGGTCGTCGAGTTGAAAGCCAAAGCGGGCGAAGGCAAGATTTACGGAGCCATCACCGCGCAAGCCGTTGCGGATGCTGTTGAAACGCAAACTGGTCTGGCGATTGACAAGCGCAAGATTGAAATGGGCAAAGCCATCAAGGATCTCGGCGAGTACGAAGTCGTGTACAAACCGCACCCTGAAGTGCCAATCCCATTGAAAGTTCTGATCACCGCGCTTTAAGGAAAAGATTTTTGAAGCTCGAGCCGTGTGGGTTGCGGCTCGAGCTTTTTTTGTTTGCGGAGTTGCTAGAAACAAGATTTATCTCGCGCTGCGCCAACGTGTCGTTAACTCTTTGGCGGCACTTTTCCATTCGGGGTGGTCAAACTGAAAACCGGCCTCGAGCAGACGTTCGGGTGCAACGCAACGGCTTTTCAAGATTAATTCAGTTTCGGACTGCATGATCCTTGCGCCAAGCTCGAGCATCCAGTTCGTTGCTGGCAGCCCGATTGGGGTTCCCCAGGCTTCGCGCAGGTGTCGCATGAACAATTCGTTCGGTTCCGGGTTGGGTGCGGTCAGGTTGATCGGGCCGTCGATTTCGTCATGCTCGATTAGGAAGCGGATGGCGTTCACGAAATCTTGCCCATGAATCCAGGAGATGAACTGTTTTCCGTTGCCTGATGGCCCGCCGAGTCCAAGCCGCACCAATCCGAGCAGCGTGTCAAAAATGCCCCCACGGTCTGGACTCATCACCAGCGAGGTTCGCAACGCCACCTTGCGGGTGTTTGGTGTGATGGCACGCTCGAGTTCCGCCTCCCAGGATTGCGCCACGTGAATGCTGAACGCCCATGATTTGGGCGCATCGATTTCGTTCCCACCGATGATGCCCGTTTTTTCGGTGTTGGCCCGATCAAAGCGATGCGCGTAAATGGTGGCGGTGCTGGCCTGCAACCAAACCCGAGGTGGTTTGCGTAAACTTTGAATGGCCTGCCCGATGATGCGGGTGCTGTCGATGCGCGAGTTCAGAATTTCGTTGCGATTTTCGCTGGTGTATCGGCAGTTGACGTTACGACCCGCCAGGTTGATGACGACATCGGCGTTCTCGAGTTCTTGCACCCAAGCACCCAGGGTTTTTGCATCCCAAATCGCGCTGCGGGTCTGACCCAAACCTTGGGAGCGTCCGAGCATCACGACCTCGTGACCATCGGCCTGGAATGAACGGGTAAGCAATGCTCCAACCTTCCCATTGCCACCTGGGATGACGATTTTCATACCTCGAGTGTAGGCCATCGAAACAAGACCTTTGGCTTACCCAATCCTCGCCCTGGGTGGTTCGGGCAGTTTGAGCACCAACCACACGCTGGGAATCAGCATGGCTATCGAGAACAGCATCGCCGGAATCGGCCCGGTGTAATCCGCGAGTTTCCCAACCGCCAAGAACAGCACGCCTGCCGTACCCCACGAGAAGCCCATCATCATGGCGCTGGCGGTGGAAACGTTGTTTGGGGCAAATTCTTGCGCGGCGACCACGGCAACCGGAATGGTGGCGTTGGCAATGCCGCCGACGATGAAGCACAGCGGGTAAAACCACCAGTTCGTCGGGCTCGAGTAGACCAAAGCCACGAACAGTGGGATCAGTCCGAAGACGCTCGAGCGTAAAACGCGGACGCGACCCAAACGGTCTGAGAGTTGCCCGCCGATGATTCCGCCGACACTCGAGGCGAGGTTGAAGGTGGCGAGCGTCCAGCCGATGTGAACCTCGAGCCCTTGGGCTTTGAGTTGAAATCCGATCAGGCTGGCGTAGGACACGGTCGAGAGCGACCTGAGCACGCTCATGCCCCAGAGGGCACGGATCGGGCCGTTGAAGGTCTCGCGGTAATCGGCCAGTCCTTTGGGTTCGCTGGCGCGGCGTGTGGCGGGCGTGATCAGGTACGAGGTTGCGCCCATGACCAAACCAATCGGCAGCAACCAGACCAGGCCACGAATGCCGATCAGTTGCGCCGCAACCGGCCCGAGCGCCAATCCCGCCGTGCCGCCCGCACTGAACAGGCTGGCGAACAAACCGCGTTTCTCGAGGCTGGAATTTGCGGCGACGTAACTCGCGGCGTTCGGGTGAAAGATTGCGCTGCCGATCCCGGAAATGGCGACGAGCACCCCGAGCAGCCAGAAGTTCGGGGCATAGCCGATAAAGACCATGCCGAGGCTGGTCAAGACTGGACCAATCGCGGCGAGAAAACGTCGGTCAATGCGATCTCCGACCATGCCCCAGACGGGTTGGAAGACGCTGCCGACCAGCGACATGATCGCCACGAGCAAGGCGGTTTGACCGATGTCGATGTTGTACTGTTCACGGATTTGTGGCAAAAGTGGGGTCAGCAGTGATGCGAAACCATCGTTGATGAAATGCCCGAGCGTGACGACCGTGATGATCGTTGAGCCTGAGGCGATTGCGGTTTGACGAACGGTTGGAACATTCACGCGGGCTCCAAGGCTCGAGGTCGTTCAGGAACGAAGGCGGTCAGGATGAGCGACACAACCGGCAGGATGGCGAGGACCGTCATCACGGCGGCGATGCTCGAGATGTCGGCGTAAGCGCCGAGGATTCCAACGCCCAAACCGGATGCGGCATAGGTTGTGCCGAGCGACAAACCTCCGGCCAGTCCGAGGTTCCCAGGCATGGCCTCTTGAATCATCACGACGATGATCGGCCAGCCTGCGGTCAGGCTTGCGCCAGCGATTCCGGCGGCGATCATTTGTGGAATGCCGGTCAGGTGCAGGAATCCGTACAATGCTGCCAGTGCGATCACCAGGCTCGAGGCCATCAGCACGCGCCGTCCGTACTTGTCGCCGAGGGTGCCGCCGAGCAGGTTTCCGGCCACGCCGGACAGGGAAGTGATTGTGACCATCAGCGCGGCGGCCTCGGGTCCGAGTTGACCGTTTTCTTTGAAGTACAGCGGAATGAAGGCCAGCAATCCGGTCGAGACGGTGCCGCGAACCGCGATCAATAAAATCAGGAACCAGACCAGCGGGTAATTGATCCGGGCGCTCGAGCCTGCTTTTGTTGTTCGCACATCTTCGCGGCTGGCGGTTATGGTGCGCCATTGACTGCCCAATCCCACAAGTGCCAATGCGGTTGGCACGAGCATCAGCAGCCCTCCCAATTTACCAAGTCGTTCGGTCAGCACGGTTGCCAGGATTGGGCCGACTGCAAATCCGATGCTGCCACCACTGAAAAAAATGCTGACGCTGGTGGCCGGTTTGTCACGCATTACGGCTCGAGATCGAGAGATCGCCTCTGGATGGAAGATCGCGCTACCGAGGCCCGAGAGGATCACGGCGACCATCACGGCCCAGTAATTTGGCATCCACAGCACGCCCGCCATGCCCAATCCGGTCAGCAGGCATCCAAACCAGAGCATGGCGCGGTTCGGTTTGCGATCACCCAGAATGCCAAAGATGGGTTGTGCCACGGCAATCACGATTTGATTCGCGGTGATGATCGCGGCGGCGTTGCCGTAATTGAGTTGCAAGGAAGTTAAAAGCAACGGCAGCAGCACCGCCAGCGAAGCGGTGTGCATGTCCACCGTGGCGTGCGCGGCGGTGATGGCGAAAACGCTTGGGCGGTTGTTGGCAAACTGATCTGATTCGGGACTGCCCGGCTCGAGCGGAGAGGTGGACTGTTTGGGGGTTGCGTTGCTGGTCACATCGACCTCGGGGGCGAGTTTGCGTCTGCTTGAGCTTGATTTAGAGTTTGACTTGCACGGCTTGCAACTCGGCGGCTTTGGCTTCGGGCAGAACATCGGAGGCGAACAAGCCCGCGCCCAATTCGGTTCCAGCCAGGTATTTGAGGCGGTCGGCGGTGCGGTACGGCGGGTAGAACTCGAAATGCAGGTGCGCTTCCGGGTGCGGCAGGCCATCGGTTGGGGCTTGGTGCGCGACCATCAGGTATGGGAAGACCGGGCGTTTCTCGAACAAGCCGTCGTATTTAAGGATCACGGTTTTCAAGGCTCGAGCCAAATCTGCACGCTCGAGGTCGGTCAGATCGGCGATACTCCCGGCGGCCCGAATTGGTGCGACCCAAACCTCGTAGGTGTAACGCGCAAAGGCCGGCACGAAGGCGAGCACGTGCTCGCCACGGTAAATCACGCGAGCGCCATCGGAAAGTTCGAGCTTGATGTGATCCTCGAGCAAACCTCGACCATGAAATTCGTAATATGCCTTTTGATTCTCGAGTTCCTTTTTTGGAATCGGTGGCACGTGATCGTAAGCGTAGATTTGCCCGTGCGGATGGTACAAGGTCACGCCCATTTCGACACCACGGTTCTCGAACGGCAAGACGTAATGGACGTGATCCAATGCACCCAAAGCGGTGTACCGATCCGCCCAAACCTCGAGCAGCAATGATATGTGATCCAGCGGCAATTGCCCGAGGCTGGTGTTTGCATCCTGCGTGAATACGACCACCTCGCACTCGCCACGGCCCGGAGCGGTTGGGGTCAGGCTCGAGGGTGGATTGTTGGCGGTTCCGATCAGGCTGGGGAAACGGTTCGGAAACACGGCGATGTCATAGTCGCCCGGTGGCAATTCGGTCGGGAGGCTCGAGTCTTTGGTCGGTGCGAGCGGGTTGTACTCGGGCGGCGGCAAGAAGGTCCGATTCTGACGGTGCGCGGCATACGTGACCCACTCGCCGCGCAACGGATGCCAGCGCAGGTGCGGGTTCGCCTCAATCGGCTCGACTGACGGGCTGGTCGCCACAATCCCGGCCGGAATGGGCTTTCTCGAGTACAGCAGCAGGTCTCGACCGTCGGGCTTCTTGAGGGTTTCCTTATGCACGCATTACTTTACCGCCTGTGTTGCTTGATGAGGTGGGTTGTTGGTCGGCGTGGCTGGGTGCGAGGGCATCGGGTGGAAAGTGAAAAGTTCAAAGTGGAAACGAAAAGGCTCGAGCCTCACATGCTTTTTGCTGCCGTTTACTCGAGAACCGGCAGGTCCGAACTGGTGGTTTCATCCAATCTTGTTTGGGTGCAGCCGTGAAATGGGACTGATTCTTGAAGGTTTGCTGTGCATGGCTCGAGTGGGTGAGGGGGAGACAAGGTGAGGGGGAGCAAAAGCTCGAGCCAATCTGGTTTTTCTCCCTCTCTCCCCCTCTCCACGATTTGCACTGGCTGATTGAAGTACATCGCTGGTGAAGGCTTCAAGGGCTCAAAGCTGCGAATCGTGCTCTCCCACTCGAGATTTCGGCTTTCGTCCCAAACTGCGGCTGCACCCTCTCGTTTCGGTGTTTCGTCTTCGGGCGCTGTGCTTGGTAGACTGCCTGCCATGAAGCCCTCGAACCAGAGCACGCCTTGGTGGATGTACGTTCTCGTGATTGCCGTCGGAGCCGGTGTCGGCCTGTTGGTGCGCCCATTGATTCAGGGTGGCAGCATTCCCAATCCGTTCGCGCCCGCGCCGGTCTCGACCCTTTCGACCACGCCGAAAATCCGTTGCCCCGGACCGGATGGCACGGAACTTGCGCTCGAGGAGTATGTCGATCCGAGTGCGGCTGGCGATGCAACCACGGCTGGCGTTGGCGGCGCATCGTTCCAGCACCGGTACAAGCTCGAGCGTCCGGGTCAGCCCGCGTTGACGTTTTTGGGCATCAGCGATTCGAACAAGTTCAATGTGCGTTGCGATAACGTCAAGTTTGGTCCCGGCCCGCAGGTGACTTTCGGGCGTGGACTCGAGGCGTTCGTGGTCAATTTGGTTGGGCCAGCGATCAGGAATTTTAACGCGAACAACAACCCGGACATCGCTTCTTTGGTGGTCGAGCCGCGTTGGAAGTTGCAGTTCAAACTCGATGCATATGCTGCTCGCGCCCCAGAGATTGCTGAGAATGGCAAGGGCAAGTTGATCCTCGAGCCTGCATCGCCACAATCGGGTTATCCGGCCAAGATTGTCCTCGAGACTTCTGACGGTGGACAGACGTACAAGTTGAACCGTCCTGAGACGATGGCTGGCCTGTAAATTTAAACTCGAGCTTTTGTTGGGCCGATGCATGAAGCGTGTGTCGGCCCGATTTTTTGTCTCGAGGTCTCAGAAAGATCAAATTCGATCAAGATTGTGATTAATGGTGATTGACTTTCCTGAGGTTCTGACCCATACTGCGAACAATTCAGTGCGTCAGTCCAACTCCGCGAAAGGTCAGGTCATGCTCGAGGATCGCCTCAAAACCATTCAGCATTACCTGTACGCGCACGGCTCCTCGAGCATTGAGACGCTGGTCGAACATTTGGGCGCGTCACCGGCCACGGTGCGGCGCGACCTCGCCCGACTCGAAGAACTTGGCGTGATCGAACGCACCCACGGCGGCGCTCGACTGGCAGCCTCGAGCGGACTGGAGGCTGCCTTCAGCGTGCGCGAACACGAACGGCTCGAGGCCAAACGTGCCATCGCCCGGGCCGCCTACGCGCACCTGATGCCCGGCTCGACCGTGCTGATGGATGCTGGAACCACGGTGCTGCAACTCGCCCGTTTGATTCGCCTGAACCCGATGCGCCTGACCGTGATCACCAACGGTTTGGCCTTGGCGCAAGAACTGGTCGGCCTGAGGGAAGTCGAAATCATCACCATCGGCGGACGCCTGCGGGCAGACAACCTCTCGAGCGTTGGGCCATACGCCGAGGCCGCGCTGCGAGAATTCTGGTGCGATCAACTTTTTCTCGGGGCCACCGCGATCAACCGTGATGGCCTGATGCTGACCCTGGATGCGGACGAGGCCGCGATCAACCGTCGCATGCTCGAACGGGCCGAAGAACGATTCCTGCTGGCCGACTCGAGCAAGTTTGGGCACCGCGCCCCGTATCGTGTCGCGGCACTCGAGCAGGTCACGCGAATCATCAGTGACACCGATTTGGATGCGCAATGGCTCGAGCGACTCAAAGAACACGAGATTGTTCTCGAACGTGCCGAGGTGAAAACGTGAAAGCCCGAGGCTGGCTGGGAATCGTGGCGAGTCTGCTGGCGCTTGGCGCTGTGGGTGCATTCGCTTGGTCGAGGCTCGCACCGCACGGACGTTTAGACGGCGTGCAATCCTACGCGGTTTACTACGGCAACAACCTCGAGTACGCGGCGCACCTCGGCGATTACGACCTGGGGATTGTCCAACCGAACACGCTCAGCATTCCGGCCTTGAAAAAACTGGTCTCGAGCGGCAAGCGCCTGGTCGCGTACATCACGGTTGGAGAATCGGACGGACCATCGCTGGGGCTGCCCAAAGAATGGGTGCTCGGCACGAACGAAAACTGGGGCTCGAAATTTGTCGATGCCAACCAAGTTGGCTGGCAAGACCGCGTGCTCGAGCGGGCGACCGACATCATCTCGTTCGGCTTCAGCGGTTTTTTTCTGGACACGCTCGACACCGTGGATTTGTTTCCGAAAACCAAACCAGGCATGATCCGAATTGTTGAACGGCTGCGCGAAAAATTCCC
>JAYURE010000751.1:0-3150 GCA_043756345.1 Deinococcales bacterium
TTGCGTCCCAACTTTGACCGTGGCGATGTTTCACAGGCCAACATCGATAGCTTGTCTGGTCTGGCCGAAGGTTCGTTGTTGAGAATTCCTTACGGCGCGTTCTTCATGATCGAACATGAAGCCCGAGAAATCCGTCAAGTTGCCACCGATGGAGAACAGCTTGCCTCGGCAGATTTGGTCAAGTACTTCAAGGACCGCCAGAAGGCCCTCGATGATGGCACCGATACGGGCTTGAGTGATGGCGAGATCATTAATGTCGGAGGCGTGAATTACATCGCTGCCGCCGCACCGTTCACGTCCACGAATATGATGGGTCACGGTAAGGCTTGGGTTTTCATGGGTTTGAAGATGGATCCAATTGCGGAGGCCTTGCGCAACACCCTGATCCCCATTTTTGTGGCCATCGGCATCACGCTGCTGCTGGCGCTGGCCATCGGAACCGGATTGGCCCGCAGCCTCTTGCGTCCGATCATCGCGGCGACCCAACAGGCAAACCGCATCAGCCTTGGTGATCTTGACCGCACCGTGCCGAACACTGGCAACGACGAGATCGGTGACTTGCTGGTGGCGCTCGAGCAGATGCGTGTCAGTTTGAAATCGATGGTTGCCCGCTTGCGCCGCGACCGTGCCTGAGGAGGCCAGCATGAAGCTTCAGATGACTCTTCGGAAATGTCTTCCAATCATCGTGCTTGCCCTCGGACTCTCGAGTGCCGTGTTTGCTCAAACCGCTGACCCAACCCTGACCAATCCGACGGTTGCGGAACTGGCCGACAATGTCGCCAAAAGCCGTGTGGCCTTGAACATCGTCTGGGTGATGCTTTCCGCGTTTCTGGTGATGTTCATGCAGGCCGGGTTCGCGCTTGCCGAATCGGGTTTCACCCGTGCCAAAAATGCTGGCCACACGATCATGATGAACCTGATGGTCTACGGCGTTGGCGTTCTCGGCTTCTGGGCGATTGGTTTCGCCTTGCAGATGGGCGGTTCGGGCGGCTCGAGTTTGCTCGGTGGCGGTGAAGGTCTGGCCCGAGAGATCGGTGTGACCATCGGTGACAAGCTGTATGGCTTGTTCGGCGCGAGCGGTTTCGGATTGACCGGCGAGGCGTACAACATTCCAACCTTTGCGCTGTTCTTTTTTCACATGGCTTTGATGGGAACTGCCCTCGCCATTCCGACCGGTGCTCTGTCGGAACGCTGGAAGTTCAGCGCCTTCATGATCTACGCACTCGTCGCCTCGAGTCTGATTTACCCAGTTTTTGCAAATTGGGCCTGGGGTGGCGGTTGGCTCTCGAGCCTGCCCTTCGGTCACGGCTTCGTGGATTTCGCAGGCAGCGGCGTGGTTCACCTGACCGGCGCAGTCATGGCCCTGACTGGTTCGTTGGTGATCGGCCCACGCATCGGCAAGTTCGGACGCGACGGCACAACCCGAACCATTCCGGCGCATAATCAAGTCCTCGGCGTGCTCGGCGTGATGATCCTCGGCTTCGGCTGGTTCGGCCTGAGCGCAGGCAGCACCCTTTCAGGCAACGACTTACGCCTCGTGACCGTCGCCGTCAGCGCGATGCTCGCCAGTGCCTCCGGCATGATCGGCGCAACCCTCTACGGTTGGGCCTTGGACGGCAAACCAAACCTCTCGAGGGCCGCGTTCGGCCTGCTCGCTGGACTGGTTTCCTCGAGCGCGGGCGGCGCGTACTTCGGTGCGCCAACCGCACTGATCGTCGGATTGATTGGCGGCCTGTTGTTCGTTTGGAGCAGCGATCAACTCGAGCAACGTTTTCACATCGACGATCCCTTGAGCGTGATTGCAGTTCATGGCGTCTGCGGCATTTGGGGCTTGCTTGCGGTGGGCCTCTTCGCCGACGGCACGTATGGCGCTGGCCTGCACGGAGTTGACGGTGGCGTGACTGGCTTGCTCTACGGCAACGCTACGCAAATCCTGGCGCAACTCGCAGGTATTGGTGCGAACATCGTTTGGGTCGGTCTGACCAGCTTTGCCCTCTTCAAAATCATCGACCTGGTGATCGGCATGCGTGTCAAACCATTCGAAGAACTCGAAGGCCTGGATTACCACGAACTCGGCATGCCCGCGTACAGCGATTCGGTGCTCGAGGGCGAGATCGGTAAGCTCAAAGCCGGATCGAATCCGACCATCGTACAAGGGCGTGTTGCAGTCGGGAAGTAAAACAGGAAAAAAGTGGAAAGTGCAAAGTTGAAAGTAAAGGCTCGAGCTTGGGATGTTTCCAGACTTGAGCTTTTTCGTTGCTGCTCAAGTATCGTGCCTCATGACCGAAGACTCACTCGAGCATCACGGCGTTGGACTGATCGGCGGGCTTGCGGTTGGTGCGACAATTTATTACTACCAAACGATTGTCGATGCCTGCCAAGCTCGAGGGTTCAGCCCAAAATTGTTGATGGTTCACGCCGATGTTGAGCGGGTTCTGAAATTGATCGGTGCGAACCAACTTGAGGAACTGGCCGAGTATTTTCTGGGCTTCGTTGAAACGCTCGAGAACGCCGGGGTCAAAGCCGTGGCGATTGGCGCAGTCGCGCCACACCTTTGCTTTCCGAATTTGCTGGCAAAAACTCCAATGCCTATGATCAGCCTCGTGACCGAAACCCGGCGCGAAATAGAAGCTCGAGGATGTCGGCGCGTGACGTTATTTGGGAATCGAGCCAGCATCGAAACGAAATTGTTCAACGGACTCGAGGGTATGGATGTGGTGTTGCCGAACGCTGACGAGATCACGTTCATTCACGAGACGTACACCGCCATTGCCAGGGCGCGACAGGGGACACCCGAACAAATTGCGGGCTTGCGCGATCTTGCCAAAACCTTGATCGCTCGAGACCGTTTAGATGCCGTTGTGCTGGCTGGCACGGACTTGAGCGTGGTCTTTAACGAAACCAACACGGAATTTCCCGCCATCGATTGCGCCCGAATTCACGTCGACGCGATTGTGCGAGCGCTCGGGCCGAACTGATCATCAACCACTGAAAAGCTCGAGGCTGATTTTTTGTAGGGTGGGCTGTGCCCACCGTGTCGAAAGTGGTGGGCACAGCCCACCCTACGCATTACACTATGTACAACACTCTCGAGCAGAATTGAAAAATCCGAGGCTGGGATTTCCCAACCTCGAGCCTCGTTTTCAAAAC
>JAYURE010000752.1:0-3148 GCA_043756345.1 Deinococcales bacterium
TTTCCAGCCACATTTTGCACCTCGAGTTTGACGTAACGCTGGCCAAAGTTGAAGGCGTGCGTGACCGATCCGAGTCGGATCAGGCAAGCTTTGCTGATGGTTTCGGGTTTGTTGATTCGCACTGTAAACGCTTGGTCGTAACCGAGTTTGCTTGGGGCCTCGAGAATTTCTGGTCTGGCTGCCAGTTTTCCGTCTGGGCCGTACAGGTAGGGCGGGCTGAAGATCTGTGCGTTCTTGTACGACGGGCGGTAGTCCAGGTTGGCATTGGGAAACGGTGCGCTGTCGTAACCACCGGCGGAGAAGACTCGAGCGTCTGGCAGGAGCAGTGATACCGAATGGTACGGGCGTCCGATGCTTTCGCTGGCGAGCA
Organism: Deinococcales bacterium; assembly: GCA_043756345.1. Classification (GTDB taxonomy): domain Bacteria; phylum Deinococcota; class Deinococci; order Deinococcales; family JAAFIG01; genus JANOWZ01. Next base: position 371 of record JAYURE010000752.1, read on the forward strand.
GACGGAATGTTTCACTGTTCGGATTCCACAGTTCGCTCTCTTTTTGAAAACGATTTCCGAACTTACCCTCGATGCCATTGCCGACGGTGTTGCCTCCATTCACAAGGACAGTTTGGTCCGGCAGCACGGTGGCGTTCTGGTTGCGTCGTCCAAACTGCATTGCGCCTGTGTCACGTGCTTGTCCGGTTCGTAAATCGATTACTTTTGCGCTGTTGCTGCCCTCCTGCAAATCGATGTCCGGGTCTTGTGGGTTGCTGCCACCAACCTCGAGCACTTTGCCTTCGTCGTAGAGCACAGATGATCCATACACGCGGTTGATGTTGTCGCGTTTGCCAAGGTTAGTCCAAGAGCCCGTACCGGTGGTGTTCAAGCGGCTGAGGGTTGTGGCCGGACCGGTCATGAAGACCGTACCATCCGGTGCCACCTGCATTCGTGGGTACAACGGGACTCCGGTGCCAACCGCCGTACTGAGGTTGCGCCATTGATCGGTTTTGGAATTCCAGATTTCCGTCGTGTTCGTGGTGTTGTAAGCGCCACCTGTCTCGAGCGATGTCACACCGCCTGAAATTAGCACCTCACCCGATCCGAGTGTGGTGACGCTTGGATACCAACGCGGCACGCTCATGCTTGAGACAGACGACCAGACGCCATTGCCGAGCACGTGGTTGTTCTTGATGCCGTACCAGTCTGGACCGGTGGCCGATCCCCCCGAAACGAACAGGCGTCCATCCTCGAGCAGGTCATGGCCCGCGCCGAACATGTCGGTTTGGGTTTCCCAATTTGTGGTGTGCGTGTTGGTGCTGGGATTCCAGGTGTCCACCATGGTTTTGGGTTGACCGGTCATGCCGCCCGCCGCGTAACCCAGACCGTTGATCGGTTCGCCCCAAGGACTGGTTTTGCGCCATGGAAAGGTCACGAGCGTACCGTCCGGCATCAGGCTTGCGTGTGCCACCGTCACCGGCCAGTCGATCACACTCGACCAACGTCCAATGCTGTTGGCGGCCTCCATGGATTGCACCTCGAGCGTGATTGGGTTGGAGATTTTGCCATTGACTTTCGCGGTGATGGTGGTGCGCCCGGCAGCATTGGCTAGCACCGTCTGAGTCGCAGCAATGCTCACCACCGTACTGTTGAAACTCCAGGTCAATTTCGGTGTCGGCTCGAGGATGGTTCCGGCAGCGTCCTTGGTGATGACCCGCAACTCGCTGCTTTCCCCAGGACGGAGGATGCCACGATGCGCGAACAGGCTGATGCTGTCCACCTTGATGCTGTTGTCCACAACCGGATTTGGTTTGGGCGGATCGACCACTGTTGTGCCATCCGTACAGGCGGCAAGCACAACAAGCGAGAGTGAGAGCAGATGCTTCAACATGTTGCCTTAAGGCTAAGCAAAGGAGCTACAGGGCAGTTAAAAAGCAATCGTGAGCCTTGCACCTCGAGTCGAGCCTGATCTTGTAACCCGTGACCTGTAACTCGAAACCCGTGACCAATCACCTGTGACCACTGGCCCACCAAATCGGTCTCGAGCCACTAAGATGCGAACGTGGATTCTTTGTTGCTCATCTTCTCGTTCGCGCTCGGCGCGGTGATTGGTTCGTTCACCAATGTCTTGATTTACCGTGTGCCTCGCGGTGAAAGCGTTGCCTTCCCGCCCAGCCATTGCCCGAAATGCGATCATCAACTCGGCGTGTTGGATTTGGTGCCAATCGTTTCGTGGTTGGGTTTGCGTGGCAAATGCCGTTATTGCAGCAATCCCATCTCGAGCCGTTATCCGATCATCGAATTCATTTCGGGCCTCGCGTATTTGGCGATTGCTTGGAAATTTCCAATGTTCGAGTTTGGCCTGACCACGGTCGCCTTGTGGTTCTTGTTCACGATGTTGCTCGCGGGCAGTGCCGTGGACCTCGAAACGAAAATGCTGCCCGATCCGTTCACACTGCCATTGGTGGCCGTCGGCTTGCTGGTCGCGTTCATTGCCAAACCCGACTCGAGTTTTCCAAATTTCTGGCAGGCACTCGAGGGAGCTTGCATTGGCGCTGGCGTGCTGGCCCTGATTTCTGGCTTCGGTGCGTATGTCTTGCGCAAATTCGCCGAGGTCAAATACCCGACGCCGCCGCTCGATTACCAAACGGTTCATGCTGCTGCACTCGTTGGGGCAATTGTTGCCGCTTTCGCCGGACCATGGTGGGCACTCGTTGCCGGATTGGTGCTGATGGTTGCGCACGCACTTGTGAACATCATCACCAGGAATTACTTGCGCATTCCAGACTGGTTGACCTTCGGCGGACTGATCGTCGCCCTGATCGTTCCGGCTGCCGTGCCTGGCCTGTCCTTCCTCGAGATACTGCGCGGAGCCCTGATCGCCTGCGGAGCCGTCGCTATCGTTTGCGGTGTGCTCTGGGTTTTCCTGCCCGATCCGTTCCCGAATGTGGACGAGGACGATCTCGATCCGGTCGCCATGGGCTTCGGCGATGTCAAACTGCTCGCCGCAATTGGCGCATTCCTCGGTTGGCAAGGCGTGGTTTTCGGATTGGCCGTCGCCATTCTGTTGGGCGCGGTCATTGGTGTGATCGGACGATTCATGGGCGGTTCTCGAGAAATCCCATTCGGCCCGTACCTGGCGGGCGGCGCAATGATCGCGTTGTTCACCGGCAGTGCACCATTGCTGACGTACCTGAAACAATTTGGGTTTTAAGCGAGTCAAAAAGCGAGTTGAAAGTGGAAAGTGCCAAGTGAAAAGAAGAACGGCCTGAGGATGCTCGAGGTGCCAAGTTCTTT
>JAYURE010000753.1:0-3141 GCA_043756345.1 Deinococcales bacterium
GCAGAGCGAGTGGCCAAAAGTGACGTGTCGGACAAGTTCGTAACCGGTTGGAGCGAAGCGGAAACAGGTGAAGAACTTAGACCGCACGGCACTAGCAACTCGTGCCCTTGAGATCGGTGTCAACGTGAGCATCGAACGTAGCTTCTGGACTCGAGAGCTTCGAGAAACATATCGGATTCGGGCGCAGGCATTGGTCGGGGTTCAGGTCGAGTTGCACGTACTCGAGGCGGGGTTTGAGGAGCTGTGGGTGCGGTTGAACGAACGTAACGCAAACCTGCCAGAAGGAACCTTTAGAGTGACCAGAGAAGACCTCGAGCGATTCTGGTCCTGGTTTGAGCCACCAACGCACACAGAACTCGAGTTGTACACCAATTGATTGGAAGAGATCATGAAACCCGATTGGATTGAGCGACTTTCAAAACAACTCTCGTTGATCCCCCATTCGCAAGACTGGGGGATTTGTAACGCGGACGCAGGCAGGCTCGAGGAGTTCTTGGATTTCTACGATTCGCATGTTCCTGAAGATCCGTTTGAACTCGAGGCTTTGGCAGAGTTAATATTTCAATCGGCTGAGGAGGCCATCGCTGCGGGCGGGCTCGAGGCCATTGACGTGGGTCGAGTAGCATCGTTTATTCGCAGGAACCAGTCAAGTTTCCCCCAGGCGCTCGAGTATTGGCGAAATCTTGAAACGGGCGATTGGCGTTTGCCGACTTTGATTCATGAGACGTTGTTCGAGATGCCAATTCGCAAGAAAACCCGGAGACGATATTAAAAAACCGTCACTTCTCCCGAACACAAACTTCATCCACTCGAGTATTGGTCCGCACTCGAGGAAGAAGATTGGCAGATTTCCGGTTTGATGCGCGAGGAGCGGGGCGATCAGATTGCGCGGAGGTTCAATTGAAAAATATTTTCAGCCTGATCAAAGACTTGACCGAAGGGTTGAGCGAAGTTACCGAAAATTCGGAACCAACAATGTCCGAGGAGGCAACCGAACGGCTTTCTAAACAACTTTTGTTGGAACCTTACGCAGAGAATTGGGGATTGGCAAACAGCGATTCGGATCGGCTCGAGGAGTTCTTGGCCTTTTACGAATCGCACTTGCCAGTCGAACCAATCGAACTCGAGGAGTTGGCAGACCTGATTTTGCAATCCGCCGAGGACGCTTTCGATGGCGAGAATCCATCGAATCGGGATCGGATGGTTTTGGTGGCGCTGTTCGTGCAGGCGCACCACCTCGAGTTTCCGGGTGTGATCAATTTTTATGCCAGACCGGACTTGAGCGACGGTGACATTGCAACCCTGATCGAAAACGCGCTGTTGGACCATTACGGTCAGAGGCCATTGTGAAAACAGTTTATTCAGAGGATCACAAACTCCATCACGCTCGAGGCGAGTGGATGAATGGCGAGATGTTTCCGGCCTTTGAAATGCCGCGCCGTGCCGAGATCATTCTCGAGCGGGTCAACGAGGTCAAACTTGGTGAGGTGATCGTGCCGAAAGATTTTGGTCTCGGGCCGATCAAGCGTGTTCATGCGGATCGGTACGTGCAGTTTCTCGAGGTCGCCTGGTCCGAATGGGCGAAGACGGGCCGTGATTGCGATGCCTTACCGATGACCTGGCCGGTGCGTCAGATGAACATGTCTCGAGAACCACTGAGCATCGATGCGCGTTTGGGTTTTTACTCGTTCGATGCCGGTGCGCCGATCACGCCTGGGACATGGCGGGCGGTTCGTTCGAGTGCGAATGTCGCTTTGACCGGCGCGGAGATTGTGAAATCTGGTGCTCGGGCGGCGTTTTCGTTGTGTCGTCCTCCGGGTCATCATGCGGCGGCTGATTACATGGGTGGCTATTGCTTCATCAACAACGCGGCGGTTGCGGCGCAATGGTTTCGGGATTCTGGCGCGGCTCGGGTGGCGATTCTGGATGTCGATTACCACCACGGCAACGGGACGCAGGCGATTTTTGAGGCTCGAGCCGATGTGCTGGTGGCGAACATTCACGGTGATCCTCGGGTCGAGTATCCATTCTATTTGGGCTACGCCGACGAAATCGGAAGCGGTATGGGCGAAGGCTTCAACCTGAATTACCCGTTGCCCCACGGGACACAATTCCCGGCTTGGTTCGCGGCGCTCGAGGACGCCTGCACAAGAATCTCGAGTTATGACCCGGACGTGGTGGTCGTGTCGCTCGGGGTGGACACGTTCAAGGACGATCCGATCAGTCAGTTTTTGCTCGAGAGCCCGGATTATTTGCGGATTGGGCAGCGGATCGCCAAGCTGGACAAGCCGACGCATTTTGTGATGGAGGGCGGTTATGCGGTCGATCCGATTGGTTTGAATGCCGTGAATGTGCTCGAGAGTTTCGAGCAGGGTTGATTCTTGACGAGGATTCTTGAGCCAAACTTGCGGCCAGTCTCCCCTCTCGCCTGACCGGTTATGATCTCGCCCATGAAGATTGCGATGATTGGTTTGGGCAAAATGGGCGGCAACATGGTGCGGCGTTTGATGCGCGGCGGGCACAGCGTGGTCGCCTTCGACCGTAATCCCGAAATAGTCAAGGCGTTCGCGGCGGAGGGTGCGATTGGTGCGGATTCACTCGAGGATGCGGCGGTCAAGGCCCGGGCGGATGGTCAACCGGCGATTGTTTGGGTGATGGTTCCGGCTGGCGGCCCGACCGAGGACACGCTCAAGGCGTTGGCTGGCGTGATGCAAGCTGGCGACATTGTGATCGATGGTGGCAACAGCAATTTCAAGGACTCTCAACGCCACGCGCTCGAGATGGCGGCACACAAACTCGAGTTCATCGATTGCGGCACCTCTGGCGGCATCTGGGGCCTCGAGAACGGGTACTGCCTGATGACCGGCGGCACCAAAGAGGCGCACGCGATTTGCCAACCGATTTTCACGACGCTGGCACCGCCCGAGGGCCATTTGCACGCCGGGCCAGCCGGGGCGGGGCATTTTACGAAAATGATTCACAACGGCATCGAGTACGGCCTGATGCAAGCCTACGCCGAAGGTTTTGAAATCCTCGAGAAGTCACCGTTCGATCTGAACTTGCAGGCAGTTGCGGCCCTCTGGGGCAAGGGCAGCGTCGTGCGTTCATGGTTGCTCGAGCTTCTCGAACGCGCCTTTGAAT
>JAYURE010000754.1:0-3139 GCA_043756345.1 Deinococcales bacterium
GGTTGTTGCGGTCTCAGGTTCGTTCTCGACGGGCGGTGTTGATGCCGGGTGATGTTCGGTTTGCGGCATTTCCTATCCCACACCACTGAGATGCACCCATTGATCCTCGCTTGGTGCATGGATTTTTGGGTTTAACGAAAGCTGAACTCGAGGGTGTTGAACATGATCGAGAGAGGCCGTGCGTCCCCTTTGGCGAAATCGCTACCGTGACCATTTTGATCTTTGACTCGAATTTTCAATCGGTTCTTTCCAGGCAAAGCGTTCAAGTTGTACCCGCGTTGGATCATCTCTCCGGCTTTTAAATCTGCGATTTCCTCGAGCACACGGCCATTCCAAACGATGGTCACGGTTTGGTTTTCAATGGGGTTGTACGCCTCGAGTTTAAGGTTCGCTGTCTGGTTTTGAAATGCCCAAAAACCGATTTGTGTTTCTGGTCCGAGCGCCCAACGAACAGTGTTGGCTTCCGGGTCGGCAAAACCTGATCGCTCGAAACGAGGTGCGTTCGCGGCGACAAAATCATGTCGTCTAGAGATTGGCTCGAGCACTTGCTTTGCGGTTTTCGGGATCGTGCAGACTCGAGCGTTCTGAAGTTGAATCGCACCCGCTTGCCCTTTAAGGATGCGCACACGCTTGGTTGGCTCGGTGGAATCAAGCTGCAATGGCACGCTGAGGTTGTAGGTTTTCCCGGCACTGCCGAGCGGAATCTCGAGGCGGCGCGAACTGCTTTGGCCTTGAATTTCGACAGTGATGCGTTCAGAGTTTTTGGCATTGATCTCGGCGTTGAGGTACTGCCCTGCCTGCGCATTCAGTTCAAGCTCGAGCGCGTCGTTGCTATCAGTGACGTTCACGGTTTGACCCTCTTTGCAGGCTCCGAGCGCAAGCGGCGCGAGGTTGAGCATCCAATCTGTCGGCAATGCCGCCTGATCGACATCGAGCAAGAAAGCCTCCCACAATTGCCAGATGATCAGTTTCGGCGGGTGATGCTGAAAGCTTTCGTTGCGCAAGTAATCCTCGAGCGGCAACCACGGACCTCGCCCGGCGATGGCGGCATTGGTCACGTCCATGCTCAAGTTATGCGGCAGCGCGTACTCGAATGGCCATTGCGATCCACCCTTGGATGCGGACGATCCGACGAGCACGACTTGCGGTGCGGCATCGCCCAGCAGCGAATTTTGTGCCGTGATACGTTGGAGTTCGTAAGGAATGTACGCCTCGGGTGGGAACTGGGATTGCTGATTTTTGGGCAACCGTGGACGCAGGCTCGATTCTTGATAGGTCGTTTCGGGCAGCGCGTTCAAATCGAATTTGACGGCTGGTACAGCCTCGAGTTTGAGGTTTTGCGCAACGAAATCCGTGACGGCTTTGGCGGCGATCAGTGCGCCTCGGCTCGAGAAGTGATGGTCAAGTTTTTGATACACCGGGTACGTTTTCTCGATGGGTTCTCGCGTCGCTGCGATCATCGGGCCGAGCAAATCCGGCGCATTGACACCAAGGCGCTCGAGTGTGCTGTGGGCTCGAGCGTAACGGCTGCGAATCGTTTCGGTCAGCGGTAAATCGGCGGGCAGTTGCGATTCGTAGACATGCAATTTTGCGGGCACGAATGCGACCACCAACTCGATATTGCGAGCCTTGAGCAATTCCTTGATCGCGGCGATCTGTTCGAGTTTTTCGTTGATGTCATCCGGGCGTTCCTGCGTGTAACCTCCGAATTCGGCAACGTGAAACAACCAACCGTTCTGACCGGCAGCAACACCCGTCTCGAGCATTTGTGTGAATGGCGTGGCCAGCGAAAACGAAGCCAGCGCGAGCGAGGCCAATCCGAGCATGGGAAAAATTCGTTTGAACATTCTGATCACCTGGTTCTTTTGAAATGCGATCTCGCCGTCAGATCACTTTGAGATCACTGGGCCTGCGTGGTGTTGCGAACCCACATGGCTTTAACTCGAGTGCCGCTGCCGACCACGATCACGCTATAAGCGACGTTCGCCTCGAGTTGCACCTCGGGAAACGGGATGCCCTTGCCGCCAGAAAAGGCTGCGAGTTGCGCTTTGACCGGATTGACCTGCACCAGTTCGTAACCGTCAGGCTCGAGGTTTTCGAGCAATGCAACTTGACCATCTGCGGTTTTGAGCGCGACATCTTTGCGATCCGAAAAGTTGTACACACCGATCCGTGCCTTGTTGATGTCGGCAGATGAACGGTCAGTCACACTCGCCCAATGTCCACGCTCGAGCGCCAAGGTGTAGAAGCGTCCAGCCTCGAGTTTGAGATCGGTGTGTTTGCCGGCGGCATCAAATCCGGTCATGCCTTGTTTGACCACACGGTAGGCGCTGACCGTTCCGTAGGCGAGTTTGCTGGCGAGCGCGATGTTTCCAGCGTTGACTTGAATGCTTGCCCCGGTGGTGGCGTTGACCACGCGCACGAAGGCCGAATCTGCTGGCGGCGCGGGCGAGTACAACGGCGGCGCGGCCAAAGCCAAACCGAGTGCGAGCGGCACGAGTAAGAAGAGTCGAATTGATGGTTTGAACATGATGGTCCTCTATTTCCAGTGCGGCCTAATTCCAGTGTGGCAGGGTGGTCTCGAGTGGCAAGGATAAAAAGCGTTCGGCAAATTCCCAGACGATGATTTTTGGGGGCTGATTTTTCCACCATGGGTTCTCGAGAAAGTCGGTCATACTGCCAGCAAAACCGGACCCTTCACGGGCGGCGTTGGTAACGCTCGAGGACAATGCCTCTTGCAAAAAGCCTTTGAAATTTCCGCGCAGGCTGTAACTCGAGCCGACCAACACAACCTGAGAGACCGGAGCGCCGAGCAAGCCTTGATTGGCGGCGGCAATCGATTTCGTCTCGAGCGGTGCTTCGTGATCGGCGGCGGGTCGCCAGGTGTCGGTCACGTCGCTCAGGCCCATCAGGTTCAGAAGATCGCCGGGACGCGATTGCTCTGGTCCAACCGTTTTCGTGCGGTATTCCGTGCGCGGCAACTCGAGCTTGAGCGAACGAATCGTGCGGGCCAGTTCTTGCGCGGCGAGTTTTGCTCCAGCCTGATTCCAGTGCGTGTCGGTGCGGTAGAACAATTCTCTCGAGTTCGCGGCGAGCAACAGGTTGTCCAAGCTCGAGACAATGATGCCAGCTTGCTCGA
>JAYURE010000755.1:0-3134 GCA_043756345.1 Deinococcales bacterium
CTGAACAGTGACTCGAGACCCAAGACCCACGACTCGAGACCCACGACTCGAGCCCATGAACTAATACCCGTGACCTAAAAATTCTTGCCGAGCAGCAACAAACCCTCTTTGGTGCGAACCTCGCCGATGTTCGGCGTGAAATGGATCGTCTGCGTGGTCCGTTCGGTCGGGCTGGCGATCACCTCATAAGCGATTCGAAACGTGTCATAGATTTTGTCGCCCACCTTGAACTGCTGACGGGCCAGCACCGTATACGTGTACGAAATCGGGTAAGACTTCGGCTTGGTTTTGTCGGCCAAATTCGGTTCGGTCACGGTGGTTTGCCCGCCCCAGGTTGCACCGAGCTTCAATTCGCTCGAGGCTGGGTATTCCTGGATTGCGGGTTCAAAGGTCACATCGCCGGTTTGAGAGATGCTGAACCCATACAATTTGACGCCCGTACTCGAGAATTCCCGGAAGTACGTCTGATCCGAGGCGTTCCCGACGAAACGAATCGCGGTCAACGTTTTTCCATGAAACAAACTCGGCCCGAGCACCTCAAGCTTGTACTTCGGCGCATCGGCGCTGGTGGATTCCTTGATGTACTGCCAGGCCAGGCCCGCCGCGTTTGGGTAAAAGCTGGTTTCGCCACCGACAACGCCGGATTCGACCGGTGGTTTGGGCGGTTTGGCGGGCTCTTGAGTGGGAACGCAGGCGAAAAGGCCGAGCGAAAGGACCAACAGTGAAAAGATTGTTTTGGAGACGGTCATGGTTCACCTCATGGTGGGCTGCTGCCCGAGTTCAAACCATGATGCCACGCGGCAGATGTGAACGCCGTTCATGTGCGCACAAGCCTGCCAAACCTAAAGCAATTGCAAACGATGCACCGCAGACTCGAGTTTTCCAGCATCCGCCCCAGAATCCCGCACCGTCTCGAGGTCCGATGAGGCCAGGTTGATCGCCTCGGTCAGGGCCGAGTGCCGAGTGGACATGCGCTCGAGGTCCGAAAGCAAGACGCGGCGGCTGACATCGGATTGCGCCTCAAGCACAACCTGACGCAAATCGTAACGACCTAAATACTCCTCGAGTCGCGCCACCTCGAGCGCCAACGGAGCCGCCGCCGTGATTAAATCCGTGGCCTGAGCGGGCAGGGGAGAGCCCTTTCGTAACTGTGAGACCTGCGAGTGTGCCACCAGCATCCGTTCCATGGGAAGGCGCACACTGTCCGGCAAACCCTCGAGCAATTCACGCGGATCGTGGTCCTGCGAGAACGAATCCGGCACATTCGGGCGGGGTTCGGGGCGCTGACCGGGACTGAGCCGCACGAACAAGACGATCACCGTGACCAGGAAAACGATGGCTGCAATCACGAACCAAAAAGACATGCCTCGAGCATACCCGAGCCGGTCGGCCTCAAATTGCGCTTCAGACTCGAGGTTGGACTTGAATCGTCAAAGCTCGAGGCTCAAGGTCACTTCGTCGCCCTCGACCAGCGTTTCCGCTTGGCGAATGCTCGCTCGAATCGGCACGATGTACTGACCATTCTTGGGAAACAACGAGGTTTTCCAGACGGTTTCACCAATTTGCGCCCGAACCGGGATCATGCCCCATCCATACGTCACCAGGCTCGAGGCGGCCTTCAGGTCGCGGCATTCGTCTTCCGGGACGGTCACGAAGAAATGTGGGGCCGGGCCTTTCCAGAACCAATTCCTGCCAGCGAACTCGAGGTTCATGCCCAAATTATATCGGAGCTATCAGATGAACTTGGGTGCAGCCGTGAAATGGGACCAATTGGTTTCTGGGCAAAAAGCAGTGAAAAGTGGAAGCGATCCATGCCCGCAAGGTGCAGGTTCTGGATCAAGAAGGTGAAAAGTGCGTAATGCTCGAGCCTTTTCTTTTCACTTTGAACTTTCTACTTTCAACCCTTCGCCTTTGTCCCAATCTGCGGCTGCACCCGATGAACTTCGCAGCCAAATCCAACCTCAATTTGAAACGGTAGAATGACCTGTGACCCGTTACCGAACCCGTTCTGGAATCGTCCTGCGTCGCAGCGTGACCCCGGCGGGCGACGTGATCCTGGTGATTTTCACGCCAGAAGGCAAAATGCGCGGCGTGGCCCGTTCAGGCGTCAAAGGCTCGAGAAGTCCGCGTCTGAATCTCTTTCAACATTTGACAATCCAGACTTACGAACGACCCGGAAACGACCTGCCGACCATCACACAGATTGTGCTCGAGGGGGCGCTTGTTGGCCTGTCCAAACCCGAGGTTTATCCTTACGCCCATTTGCTGGCGGAACTCGCCGACAAGCTCTACCAAGACGCCGATCATGTCGGCCAAACCGGATTTGAATTGCTCGCGGGCGGATTGCGCGGGCTGGTCCGTCACGAAGACCCGGATCGTGTCGCCCTGGTGATCTGCTGGAAACTCCTCGCGGCGAGTGGTCTCTACCCTCGAGTTCACGCCTGCATCGAAACCGGCGAAATGGAAAACCTGAGGTTCTTCGACGCGCAAGCCGGAGGTGTGATCGCCAGCGATTTCAACCGAGGCATGGAAATTGGCGAAGAAGCCATCTTTGAACTCGCCAGAATCTCCAGGGGAACCGTCCGCGAAGTGCTCGAGGATGACTTGGAACCCGAGGCGAGGCTTGGTTTGTGGCGGGCTCTGGAAGCCTACCTGACGATTCACGTTAGCGAATTGCGAGCTTGGGCCGCAATTCGCCTACAACGTGGTCACACGCCCCCAGAGCCCACAAACGAAACAAGGCTCGAGGTCGCAATTGCGTAACCTCGAGCCTCAAAGTTGAAAACTCAGAATTGAACTTGTGGCACGACCCGTTCGGCCTCGCTCGCCTGGAACATCGGCTTGACCGTCTTGCCCATCGGACCTGCGAAAAAATTGCCCGGAATCGTTGTGATCGCGGTGTTGAACTCGAGCACCGTGTCATTAAAAAACTGACGTGAGTACGCGATTTTCTGCTCGAGGCCCTGAAGGTTCTGCTGCAAATCCAGGAAGTTCTGGTTCGCCTTCAAATCCGGGTAGTTCTCGGCAACCGCGAACAAACGGCCCAACGCGCCAGACATGTTGTTCGAGGCGGCAATCTTGTCCTCCATCGATCCGGCGCCGGCCATGCGTGCCCGAGCCTCCGAGACGGCCTC
>JAYURE010000756.1:0-3130 GCA_043756345.1 Deinococcales bacterium
CAGGATGAAATAACTTCCCTGTTCGATTTTGAGAAACCGGGCCGTGATGCGCGTCGTTGCTTTGGAAATCGGGAAGTTATTTCATCCCAAGTCCTAAGCGATCCAGGCCCGAGAGGTGCCGCTGTGGGATCAAGAAGCCCGTGAGGTGCTGGTTTCAAGGTCAAGAATCCCTTGTGGTCGCCCTCGAAGCGAGGACCAATTCACGCCAACTTTCAGGCTAATCCTGACTTTGCAGTTGCCCTGGCGGAACCTTCACCGATTTTGCCGCATACTGATGGCATGAAACGAGCCGCAATCTTCTCGCATCCTTACTTCCGTTACGCCTGGGTCGGAGCCATCGGCTGCGTGATCGGCGCGATTCTGTTCGAGATCTTCTTCCCGAGCGGCCCCACGACCTCGAGTGGTGCTGTTCAACACGTGACGATGGTGATTGACACCTCCGGCAGCATGAGGGATGAGAACAAGCTCGAGGAGGTCAAACGGGCCGCGATTTCGTTCGTGCAACGTCAAGCGAATTCGGCAACCGGTGTGGCCCTGGTTGAATTTTCGACGAATGCCAGCACCGTACAGCCCATGACCCGTGACGTGAACGCCCTGACGGGCAGGATCAATGAACTCGAGGCGAACGGTGGCACGAACATCGGCGCGGCAGTGATCGAGGGTGGTCGCGCAATGGCCGCCGACGATGCGCGAAATGTTCCCTCGAGCTTGCTTTTATTTACTGATGGTCGCCCCGATGTCAGTGGCGAATCTGAGGCGCAGGGCAAGCGTCGCGCCATCGCCGCCGCCCAACAGGTCCGCGCCAGCGGCGTGAAAATCATTGCGATTGGCACCGAGGACGCCGACGCGAATTTCTTGGCCGAACTCACCGGCAGCCGCGACCTCGTGTTCTCGACCACGGCTGGCGCGTTCGATCAGGCGTTCGTCGCTGCCGACAAGAAAATCCGACAAATCTTCCAATCTGGTGGTGCGGGCAGCAGCAATCCGTTTGAAGCCCTCGCTCGAGCCTGGGGTTTGGGAATGCTGCTCGGCTTGTCGCTCGGGGCGGCGCTGCTCATCGCTGAGAACGTCTGGGGCCTGCGAGGACGCTGGTGGCGCGATGCTAGGTGGGTTCCACTCGGCGCGGCGCTCCTGGGGGCTTTGGGCGCGATTGTTGGGCAACTCGTTTACGGCCTCCTGCCAGATTCGCCCACATCTCGAGCCTGGGGTTGGGCGATTCTCGGCGCGGCGGTCGGCGCGATGCTGGGCCTCGCGGATCGCAGCAAAACCAAAGCGGGCCGGGGCGCATTCGGAGGTTTCGCCGGTGGGCTGGCCGGAGGTTTGGTCTTCGATTTCCTCTCCAAATTCTTAACCATCGGAGCGGGCGACACTGGCACCCTCGCTCGAGTGGTCGGCTTGGCGGTGCTCGGATTCGCGGTCGGATTGATGGTGCAAGTGGTGCAACAGGCCTTGAAAACCGCGTGGCTCAGCGGCATCACCACCGGACCTTACGAGGGAAAACAGTACATCCTCGGCAAACCAGTGGTCACAGTCGGACGATCCGACGGCAACGACATCGGCCTGTACCGCGAGAAAAACCTGGGATTGAAAGCGGGCGCGTTCAACTTCAACGCGGGCCGTTGGAGTTACGCAGGCGAAGCATTGCAGATCAATGGCTCGAGCCAAACGAACGCCATGCTGACCGGTGGCGACACGATCCGATTGGGCGACACCGAATTTGTTTTTGAGGATAAAGGCAATCCACAAGTTCAACCCGAAAATCAAGACGAGCAAGCCGCACCTCGAGCACCCGTTGTCGTACCAGTGCCGGTCAGCCCGACACGCTGGAAACTGGTCGGCGATCCGATCCTCGAGATCACAGCGCCAGCCAAACTCACGCTCGGACGTGTGAGTGACAACAACCTTGTGATAGACGATACGAACGTCTCGAGTCATCACGCGACACTCGAAGCCACGAACGACACGATCAACGTCACCGATTTGGGATCAACCAACGGCACAAAACTGAACGGCACGCTGCTCGAGGCGAACAAAACGGTGAGCGTGAAAGCGGGCGATACGCTCGAGTTTGGCGACCGCAGTTTCAAAGTTGAACAGGCGTAACAAGGGTTTTTATTTGGGTTCCGTTTGCTGTTCTGGCGAGGGCGAAGCATGCTTCGCCCCTACGGAAAATCTTGTGATCAACGGCAGAATCTCGAGATTTTGAATTTACTTTTCTCTTTTCTCTTGCCACTTTCCACTTTTTACTTTCCGTTCACACCTGAAACACGCCAAGCCGGAACTTTTCCAACTTCGGATTTAACGCGCAAACCTCGAGTGATCGAATCAGTCTTTCCCTGGTCTCGAGCGGTTCGATGATCTCGTCCACCCACAGTCTTGCGGCGGCGTATCGCGGATCGAGTTCACGGTCGTATTTGGCTTTCACCTCGTCGTACAGGGCTTTCAACTCGAGGTCGTCCGGTGTGTGACCGTTGCGTTCGAGTTGCGCCACTTGAATCTCGAGCAAGGTTTTCGCGGCGGCATTGCCGCTCATCACGGCGTACTTGGCGCTGGGCCAAGCGTAAATAAATCGGGGTCCGAAGGCTTTGCCCGCCATCGCGTAATTGCCCGCGCCGTAACTGCCACCGGTGATCACGGTCAGTTTTGGCACGACGCTGTTGGAAACTGCGTTCACCAGTTTCGCACCACGCCGAATGATGCCTGCGTGTTCGCTATCACGGCCGACCATGAATCCGGTCACGTCGGAAAGAAACACGAGCGGCACGCCCGCCTGGTTCGTATCGAGAATAAACCTGGCGGTCTTATCGGCGGCCTCGGCGTAGATCACGCCACCAACCTCGAGCTTGCCAGGTTTGCGAATGACCATGCGTTGATTGGCAACGATGCCGACTGGAAATCCGCCCAATCGAGCGAAGCCGGTGATCATCGTTTCGCCGTATTCGGATTTGAATTCTCCAAAGCTCGAGCCGGTATTGCTGCCGTCCACCAAGCGATGAATCACTTCTCGAGTGTCATACGGTTTGCTGCCGTCACTGCTGACGATCTTCAATAAATCACTCGGCTCGAGGCTTGGTGCTTGCGTCGCGTGACGGCGTTTCGCCCACGCCGCCAAACTCCCCTCGGCGTACAA
>JAYURE010000757.1:0-8807 GCA_043756345.1 Deinococcales bacterium
GGCCTGTCTCGGCGGCCCGCAAGGTGACGCTTGCGCCCTCGGCGACCAGCACGCCACGTGGCACGGTCACGACCGACGGTGGAGCCGGAGCAATCCGCCAAAGGATCACGCCCGAACGTTTCGCCTCGAGCGCGTCCGTGCCAAGCATGATTTCTGGCTTAGCGAGTTCCGTTGCTGGACGTGGTGCGGTTTGCGCGAAGCTTGGCGAGAGGCCCAGGCACAAGACAGCGGCGAGGGTTCGAGAGACGATGACCGAAAAAGCACCGGAATTCACACGATGCGATGTTTGAGGATGCGATGCGAGGTTGAACACTGTTGCAACCTTATCAACATCCACCCTCGAGTGGTAGCCCTCAGGTCAAAAGTGAGTTGAAAAAGTTCAAAGTGGAAAGTGTACGGCTCGAGTTCTTGAACTTCCCTTCGCCTTTCGCCCTTTGCCAACCTGCTTGCAGCATTTCTCAAACGCCAGGTTTCAAGCGGCTCGCCAACAACCATGCCACACCGTACAGGCAGGCCCCGAGCGCGAAGACCGGTTGATAGCCAACCCAATCGGCCAAACGACCCGCCGGAACGCTCATGAACAAAGCCACGCCGACCAAGGTGTTAATCGTGCCGATGTACCGCCCTCGAGCCTCGGCAGGTGCGACACCCAAAAGGTAATTGGGATTGGCGATGTTCAGACCGGCGTTCGCAATGCCCGAACAAGCGAAGACCAGTGCGAACAGCATCCCCGCACCCTTCGGCATCAGAATTGCGGTTAATGGCGCGAGGATGCTGAACGCCAGCGCATAGCGAATCGTGCGCCTCGAGCCGAAACGTGCCGCCAGGCGTTGCCAGAGGGCATTTGAAAGTGGCCCGACAATGCCAAGCACGATCACGAACGTACCGACCTCGGCTTTGGAAACACCGATCTGACGCAGCGCGTAAACCGTGAAGAACGGATCGGAGAGTGCCGCAATCGAAACGACCACGCGCAGCAAAACGAAGGCCGCGAAATCAGGATTGCGCGTCACCGTTTCCGGCATCGCCCGCAACTCCTCGAGCAAATGCGCCGGGGGTTGCGGCGGATCATCGGCGGGCTCATCGATGAACCCGTAAATCCACCAACCGCTCGAAAGCATCACGGTGGCACACGCAAAAATGATTGCGTAATCGTAAGGAAAGACCAAACTCGAGCCGAGCAAAGCACGAACCGCAAACCCAGACCCGAGCGCCAACAAACCGCCGTACAAATTTCGCGTCGCAAAAAAGGCAGGCCGACGGTTCCCAGGAATGACCTTTGCCGCCACCTCGAGCCAGGGTAGGCCAGAGACGCCACTGGCAATGGCGCTCGCGGTTAACGCCAGCAAGAACGTCCAGAGCAGCAATGTTGGGTTGTTCGGAAAGATTAGTGTCGCCAGCACAATCGCCAACTGCGAAGAAAATCGAATGCCGCTCGCACCGCGATAAACCGTGATCTTGCGCGGAATGTGCCGGATTCTCGAGGCGACCAAAATCTGTGGCAGCATCCAACCACCGACCTGAATCGCGGGCAGCAAACCAATGATCACGTTTGAGGCTCCGAGTGCCGCCGCGAAACTCGAGAGCACGATGCTGGCATTCATGAAACCATCACCGGCGAAAACGAACCAGCCGTTCAGCACGCCATAGGTGTAATTGCGATCCCAACCGAAACGCTTCTCGAGCCAGGAAATACTCGGCTCGAGCGTGCGGGGCAATTTGGACACGGGTGCATCCTACCGCTCGAGCCTGATTTTTCGGGTCGCGTTAAACGCGGTGAATCAATTGCCGAATCGCGCCGAGATGATACGCGACATGAACGATCCCGCCGACGGCTCCGCCCAAAGCCTCATCGGACTCGGTGCCGAATTCTCGAATCACGCTTTGAAAATCGGCGTACTCAAATTTCAATTCCTCGAGTAGCGCCGCCCACGTTGCGGCATCGTGATTCTCGAGCACAAAACTCGAGGGCCAATCGCGGCGTGAATGATCGCCACGGGGCCAAGCGCAAATCGCATTCATATGAAAGCTCGTGTGTTTGACGTGCGCAGCAATGCTTGGGCGTCCGGGCGCTGGACTGGCAAAAGCCCGCTCGAGGCTCAGCGTCTCGAGGGTTTGCAGCAGGCCGGTCTTTGGGTCCAGAAAGAAACTGCCACCATCGCCCGGACCTTCGATGGTTTCTTTAAGCACGGCGAGCAGTTGGGTGATCACTCCGTCCGAGGTCAGCATGGGTGAAGCGTACTGATTGCGTTTGTTCGCGTCAAATCAAGATCGACCCAAGCCCGCTACTTCAACGCTTCCGGCACGCGCTGCACATATCCTTCAAGCTTGCGCACGAACTCGAGCGAAACCTCGAGTGCCGCTTTGACATCGGTTTTTTGCACAGCTTCATCTGGGTGATGTGAAAGGCCCTTGGGTGAACGCACAAACAGCATCGCTGTGCGCGTGAACGGTGCGAGGATCATCGCGTCATGGCCTGCGCCAGATGGCAGCCGGTGCGCTTTGTGGCCCGTATCCTCGAGCGCATCGCACAAGAAATCGGTCCACAATGAATCCATCGGTGCGGCGTCCTGCTCGAGTTTCATTTCGATCTCAAATTTCAGTTTGCGCCGCTGCGCGACATGCCAAGCGAAATCGAGAATTTCGGCGGCGGCGCGTTCACGCAATTTGTTGTTCGAGTGCCGCACGTCCAAACTCAAACGAACCTCACCGGGAATGACATTGCCCGCGCCGGGGGAGACCTCAAAGACTCCGACCGTGGCGACCAAACCTTTGGCTTTCGCGTAACGTTCGGCCTCGAGCACGACCTCGCTGGCGGCGGTCAGCGCGTCCTTGCGCAAGTGCATCGGCGTGGTGCCCGCGTGTGAGGCCAATCCCGTCATGCGCATGCTGGCTCGAGTCTGCCCGAGGATCGCCTCGACCGCACCCAACGGAAGTTTGAGGCTTTCCAGCACCGGACCCTGTTCGATATGCACCTCGAGATAGCCGAGCAAATCCTGTTTTTCATACGCCGCCTGCGCAATGCCTTCCGGCTCGAGCCCAAAGTCCCGAATCGCCTGTTCGACACTGATGCCAGCCTGGTCTTTTTTCTCGAGCAAGTCCGGCAAGAACGTCCCAACTACCGCCCGCGAGCCCAGAAATGGTGTGGCGAAACGCACGCCTTCCTCTTCAGAAAACGCGATCACCTCGAGCGAAAACGATGGTATCTGACCGGAGGCCGTGATCGCCTTCGCCATGGCAATGCCGATCATCACGCCGAGAATCCCATCGTACTTGCCCGCGTTCGGCACCGTGTCGATGTGTGAACCGACCAGCAGGGTTTTCGGGCTTTTGCCCTCGAGCCTGCCGATCAGGTTGCCGACCGCATCGACGCTGACCTGCAAGCCCGCGTCACGCATCCAAAACCCGAGCAACTGATGCGCCGCGTGCATCGGATGGCTTAAGAACGTTCTGCTGATTCGTTCGGGCTCCTCGGTCAAAAGCGCCAGTTCATCGCAACGCTCGAGGATTTCTTTGCTTAAACGTTCGATGCCCGCCTTGGAAATGTGAGGCTCGAGCGCGACGGATTCATGACCTGCGACTTGACTCATGGCTCGAGTCTAAAGGCAGACTTGAGAACACAGTGGCAATTGGAGCCCTATTCGCAGCACCTTCAACCGTGCCAAGCGTAATACATGCCCTGCGAAAATGCGTGCGAAAGATTGACCGCATCAACCCAGGCGAACTGCTCGAGCAGCAACTTTTGCACCTGCGATTGCGTCAATTCGCCAGCGTAAGACCGTTCGCAAAGTTCATTCGCCAGCCGTTGCGCCTTGCTGCATTCAGCCTCGAGTTCAATCGCCATCTCGAGGCCAATTTCCGGGATGCGCTCGAGGATGCGCGGCAGCAGCGGCTCCCCGAGGCGCGGTCCCCAGGTCATCAATTCGTCGTAAGCGATGTTCAAGTATGCCGCTTGCATCTGACCCCAGCCCTTCAGCCCCAGCCCTTCAGCCCCAGCCCTTCAGCCCCAGCCCTTCAGCCTCTGCTGGGCGTGACCTTGACCGCCGTGCCTCGAGACAACCGCAACTTGCGCAGGGCTGCCTCGGCGACCTGAATCCGACCGGTGAAATCGGCCCTGGCACGCACCTCGAAGTTCGCCTGAGTGCCCCAACTGGTCGCCAGGGACGCATTGATGCGCGGCCCGAAGGATTCCGCCCAGCGCGAATGCAAGGCCGTATCGACGTAGACCGTGCCTTCCTGCAAGGTGAACAGTGGTGCGACCAGCAACTCTGCCGGTTCTTCGGTGATCGTGTCATTCGTGGCGAACCGCACCAGGCCCGCATCGCAGAATTCGATCAGGATTTCGGCCACGCGACGCGGTGAGATGTTCGCGGCCTGCACGATCATCTCGAAAGTGCGTTGCCCATTGACAAGGCTCGAGACTTGCACCCGTTCAAAATCCATCGGGCCGGGCGGCGTGATCCATCGCGGAATCGTTTGCCAATCGAGCCGTTCACGCAAATCCATCCAGGCAATCGTGTCCTGCGCGATGTCGGTCAAGAGGTGATCGGTGGAACGGTCCACGGTGCGTTCGAGCGGAATCGAGGCAATGAATTCAAACGGGGCCGCATCGATAGAGGACAGCAATGAAAGCGCCCGTTCGCCGCTCGAGAGTGCGGCGCTGGCATGAACGATCTTGCCTTTTTCGACCCCGACCACGCCACCACGAGGATGCGTGACGTGCAACAGGCCGGTGCGGTTGGCGTTGCGCAGCATTTGCAGCACCCCAACGAGGGGAAAATCGGCAAGGTTTCCTTTGAGCACAGGTGATTCTCCAAAAATGTGACGAAAAGATGGGTGGAACTCGAGAGGAATCGGGGCAAATGGATTAGTGCGACCAATCTATGTGAGAAAATCTACGCGGGTCAATCTAGGTGCAGACTAGCGCATGTTGAAGCGGGTCAAGGCAAAAACTGCACAGTCTGGCAATCTCGAGCCAATCTGCCAGTTCATCGCAGGTTGAAGCTCATCCGTAATCAACTCGGGCCGAGGCTCGCAGGCTTTGCAGGGCTTCCCGGACTGCACCCGGCGAGAGGCGCAATTCGACCCGGATTTGTTCGGCGCTGCGCGTGCCATCGACCAGGGCAAAAACCGTTTCGTGCAACGGATTCAAGGCTTTGCCAACCGCACCACGCAAAAATGGTGTGTTGCGATTGACCCGAATCGGCATGATCGCCCCCAGGAACGCTTTGGATTCCGCCGAGATGCTCTGTGTTTCGGGCGGTTTGAAGCCGTCAACCTCGAGCAAACCGTTCGAGACCAACTCCAGCAAGGCCTCATCGAGCGGCAGGCCAGGGAAATCCAAACGCAAACTTCTGACGCTGCTGTTTCCACGTTTGATTTTTTGAATCAAAGTCATCTCGAGTTGACCCAAACCCTGGTACGCCCCGACATTGAAACGCACATGAACCGGCGCGTCCTCCGGTAACTTGCGATGGTTGATGGATTCATCCTCAAGTCTGGCCGCCTCGAGCAACACCTGAAAGATTGAACCGGTGACATTCGTTGGAAAATTTGGCGGGATTTGATCATGGACCGTGATGTACGCGAAGCGCCACCGCAGGATCGCCCGCAAACCATCCATGCCGCGCAAGAAACCATCCTCGGTTTCACAACTGGCGAACAAGACGCTGCCCGCCTGCACGACGACCTCGGCGGTCAACTCACCTGGCCCCTCCAACTCGAGGGTTCCCGTGTGGTTCGTGGACATCAGGAATTCGAGCAGAGGTGGGAGTTGATGCTGACGCAACCGGCCATTGAGGACGGGCATCGGGCTGGTCGGGGCATTCACGGCCTGTAGTGTAGCGCTTCTTTTCGGCCCGCACTGAGGATTTTTCGCCTCAGACCCGATAAACGCCCTGAACCCTCCGGTAAAGCCACTCGAGTTAGAGCCAGCATTAAGCAAAAAGGGTGAGGGAAACATCCCCTCACCTCGAGCTTGAACTTCAGATCAGGTTATTTGCGGCACTTAAGGATCGGCATGACTTCCGCACCGAAGCGTTCGACGCCCTTCAAGAAATCATCAAACACCAACATCATGCCATTCGTGCCTTCGATCTCAGCAATGCGATCAATCTCTTTTGCCACCGTGGTTGGAGAGCCGACAATCAAACCGATGCCCATAAAGGTCACGCCCTGCAACTGCGTGATCACCTGCGCGGTCGTGCCCGCCGTGTCCAAACTCGCCTGACCGGTCATGAATTTGATCGCGTCTAAATCTGCGCCATCACGGTACTTTTGTTCGTTGGCTTTGGCCTGCTCGTCCGTGTCGGCCAGGATCACGGTGTACAGCGCGTAACTGCCAACCTTGCGACCAGATTTCGCGCTCGCCTCGGCCAATTGCTTGTTGGCCGCCGCCAAGTTCGTGCCCTCAAAATCGGCAATGATGAAATTGAAATCGCCATACTCGGCACAGAACTCCATGCCACGCGGCGACTGACCCGCACACACCAACGGAATGTCACGGCTCGGTTTGGGCAACACACGGCAATCCTCGAGCTTGAAGAATTGCCCTTTGAAATCCGATTGACCCGTCAACCAAAGTTCTTTCATCACCGTGACGTACTCGGTGGCGTACTCGTAACGGTAATTGTAAAAATCCGCATCCGGCCACAAACCCATCTGCGCGTACTCGGACTGGTTCCAACCGGACACGATATTGATGCCAAACCGCCCATGCGAGACATCATCAATTGTCACCGCCATGCGAGCCACCATCGCCGGATGCAGCGTTAGGGTTGCCACGCTTGCGTACAACTGAATCTTGCTCGTGACCGCCGCGAGGCCAGCCATCAAGGTGAAACTCTCGAGGTTGTAATCCCAGAATTCCGTCTCGCCACCGAAACCACGCAACTTGACCATCGACAGTGCGAAATCAAAACCGTACTTCTCAGCGGTCTGCACAACCTGTTTGTTCAGGTCAAAACTTGGATGGTACTGCGGGCTGGACGCAGAAAGAATCCAACCGTTGTTGCCGATGGGAATGAAAACACCGAAATCCATACGACCTCCTTGGGGTGCACACGCACCGGAACGCTCGAGGGAACCGACCAACCAAAACATAACGACCAGCACGGAATGCGAGAGTCTACGCTGAGGCCCTCGAGATTGAAAGTGCGAACGAATATGATTCTGGAATCACACACAAGGGTAATCTGAGGCCTCAGACAGTGGACCTCGAGAAAGGTCTCGAGAAAGGACAGGCGAATGCCAGAAGAAGGCGTCTTCGAGCAATACCAACGCAAAGGTCTAGGCCGACGGGTCGGCTTCGGCAGTACGCCCGCAATCATCATCGTGGACCTGACAGAAGGCTTCACCAACCTTGAAAGCCCACTCGGATCGAACCTGGATTCCGTGGTCAACTCGAGCGCCAAAATCCTCGAGATTGCCCGCGCCAAACACATACCCGTGACCTTCACCACCGTTGGTTATGAACCAGACGAACAAAACGTTTTCATCGGCAAAGTGCCCAGCCTAAAAACCCTTGAGATCGGCACGCGCTGGACGGAAATCGATGCCAGAATCAAACCGCTCGAGACTGAACCTGTGCTGCTCAAAAAGTTTGCCAGCGCGTTTTTTGGAACCACCCTCGAGACCTGGCTGCGCGAGCAGAACGTCGATACGCTGATCGTCTGCGGAGCCACCACCAGCGGTTGCATTCGCGCCACCGTCGTTGACGGACTGCAACACAACCTGCGCGTGATCGTGCCCAAAGAATGCGTCGGCGACCGAGCCCCAGGCCCACACGAAGCGAACCTCTTGGACATGGACAGCAAATACGCCGACGTGGTGACGCTCGAGGAAGTGCTCGAGTATTTGAGGCAACAGTGAAAACGCTCATAGCTCGAGTTGCAATGCGAGTTCCGCTTGCTGTTCTGGCGAGGGCGAGGCATGCCTCGCCCCTACGTGAAACGCTTCTTGTAGGGGCAACGCATGCGTTGCCCTGCGAAGCGAGAAATACCACATCTCGAGACTCTTAAGGAGACACCATGACCAACACCAAACCCCTTTCTGGCCTTCGCGTGATCGAAATGGGCACCTTGCTCGCCGGTCCTTTCGTCGGACAACTGCTCGGTGATTTTGGAGCGGAAATCATCAAGATTGAACCACCCGGCACGGGCGATCCGATGCGCCAATGGGGGAGACATAAACCCAAAGGTTACAGCCTGTGGTGGCCCGTCGTGGCCCGAAACAAGAAAAGCGTGACGCTGGATTTGCGTGGACTCGAGGGCCAAAACCTGGCTCGAGAGTTGATTGCGAAAGCGGACGTGTTGATCGAAAATTTTCGTCCGGGCACGATGGAAAAATGGGGCCTCGGGTATGACGCGCTCTCGAGCATCAATCCTGGTTTGGTGATGGTTCGCGTTTCGGGATTTGGGCAGACGGGACCGTACAGCAAACGCGCCGGGTTCGGCAGCATCGGCGAGGCGGTCGGCGGCATGCGTTACCTTTCGGGCGAACCGGGACGGCCTCCGGTTCGTGCCGGAATTAGCATTGGTGATGCGCTCGCGGGCACGCTCGGTACGATGGGCGCGGTCATGGCCTTGTACCACCGGGACGCTCGAGGTGGCACCGGGCAGGTTGTGGACATTTCACTGTACGAGGCTGTGCTGACCTACATGGAAAGCATGATTCCCGAGTACGCACTCGCCGGAGCCGTGCGCGAACCAACCGGTAGCGTCCTGCCAAACGTCGCGCCATCGAACATCTATCCAACCTCGAGCCACGAATGGGTTCTGATTGCGGGCAACGCGGATAATGTTTTCAAA
>JAYURE010000758.1:0-8798 GCA_043756345.1 Deinococcales bacterium
GATCTAAACGCCTCGCGCTGACTCGAGCTTCAATTCTCGAGCACTCGCTCAATCCGACGGTCCGGCATCAGCCAAAGGAACGCAACCGCCGCGTACATCACGCCCGCGATGATCGGATTCCAAAACGCCACCGGAATCGCCAGCGCGTAAATCACCAACGACATCCGACCTTTGAGATCACCATCGCTTTGTATGGCTCGAGTCAACTTCGAGTCCGGTCCGTGATGCGCGATCAACGAGAACGTCAAGATGGTGTAGGCCACCGCGCACAGCAACAACAGCACGCCGTAAACGGCGACCGGAATGGGAGCAAAATTGTTCTCGCCCATCCAACCGCTCGCAAATGGAATCAATGACAGCCAGAACAGCAGGTGCATGTTCGCCCAGAGGATTCGGGCGTTGACGCTCTCGGCGGTTTTCATGGTGTGATGGTGGTTGTTCCAGTAAATCCCAACAAAGACGAAGCTGAGCACGTAACTCAAGAACTTCGGCACGAGCGGCGCGAGTTCGGCCCATTCTGCACCGTGCGGCACTTTGATCTCGAGCACCATGATCGTGATGATGATGGCGATCACACCATCGCTGAATGCTTCCAAGCGGCCTTTATCCATGGGTCGGTTCCTCCTCGAGTCTGATCTTTCGAGAAGTGTACCGTGGGCACGAAGTCATTTCAGTTCGCAGCGGAATGAGCCAGTTTCGCAAGGACCTTATCGATCATCTGCGTGACCGCATCGACTTTCGGATTTTCCAGGTGCGCCAAGGCCGGTGCGATTTCATCGTATGAAACTTGGGTTTGGCCGCCCGCATCTTCAAAGATAAAAATCTTGGTCGGTAAGTACAAACCGACCTCTGGCCCTCCCGCCTCGAGCAGTTTCTTGGCGGTCAAAGGATTGCCAATCACGAACAATTGTGCCTTCATGCCGATCTGCGCTCGAGACATGACTTTGCCCCAATTCAGAAAGCCAACTTCGATCAGGTTGCTGCGCCCGGTCAGGCTTTCGATTTCTTCGCTGAATTCCTCGAAGCTTTTGCTGGAACTCAGTTTGGTCATCAGGACTTCGGTGCTGGCCTTGCCGAGTTCGGCCTGCAAATCCTTGACGGTCTGCGCGAATGGTTTCTGGCTCGAGATGACGACGTGGTTGTTGGTGTATTGCGTGCGTGTTTCTGACATGGATGATTCCTTCGATTTCGTGGTTTAAATTCGAGGTTGATGTTCGAGGTTGATGTTCGAGGTTCAAAATACCGTGGAGGCGCACGTGGCACCTCCAGGTTTCGGCCAGTATTGCGCGAGCCTCAGAGTGCGGTTCGGTAAATTGCCGTTTCGAAATCCACGAAGCCGGGGTAGGAAACCGCATCTTGGAACGGAAGGATTTGTGAGCCCCAGAAGCCACCGATGCCGTTCTTGCGGTCGATCCAGTAGAACAGGTTCGCCAGTCCAGCCCACATCAGGCTGCCCGCTGGACGGCCCGAGGGTGTGGCCTGATCGTTGACCATGAAGGTGTACGACCAGGATTTTTTCAGGCCCGGAAAGAACTCGCCGCTGTTTGAAAGCGACGGGATCGAGGTCGTCCAACCGCCGCTCGAGAGCCCGCCGAGTCCGTTCTTGGACATCGCCTCGACGGTTTCGGCCTTCAAAACCCGACCGTTCGTGCCCGCACCATCGTTGAGGATCATGCGAATAAACTTCATGTAATCGCCGACCGTACCGTACAGGCCGTGACCACCCATGTCCATCTCTGGTGGTTGCGGCAACATCAAATCCTTGAGCGGGGTCAGCTTGCCATCCTGCGCCCGATCATGAATCACGGCGCGACGCTCGAGCATCGAGGGTGTCATCGTAAAACCGATGTCGTGCATCTCGAGCGGATCAAAAACCCGTTCACGCATAACCTCGCCCAAGCGTTTGCCACGCACGGCCTCGACAACCTTTCCGGCCCAATCGATGTTGACACCATAGGTCCAACGTTCGCCCGGATCGTGCAACAAGACCGTGTTGACCGAAGCGAAGGTGCTCGAGACGACCGTCGGGATGCCGTTGACGGTGCGGAAATTCAGGTCATCATGGCTGAAGAACTCGTAACAAAATCCGGCGGTGTGCAACAGCAACTGCCCGACGGTGATCTGTGATTTTGGTGCCCGCAATTTGGGTTGCCCACTCGAGTCAAAGCCATCAAGCACTTGAATCTTGGCGATCTCTGGCACGTACTTGCTGGCCGGATCATCCAGGCTGATCTTGCCCTCCTCGACCAGTTGCATCACGGTCACACCGGCGATGGCTTTGGTGGTCGAAAACAGGGCCATGACCGAATCGAGGGTCATGGCTTGGTCTTCCTCGAGTGATCGTTTGCCCGCTGCGCCCTCGTAAAAATTGCCTTTGTGGTCGGTGGCCATTGCCACGACACCGGGGGCTCCTCCGGCTCGGCTGGTGGCATCATTCAAAACGGCATCGGCGGCCTGCTTGACTTTCTCGCGCATGGTGTACTCCCTTAAAGAAGAAGTGATACAAGGACAGTAATTTGAGGACGAAGGGTTGCGATCACCGTTTACGGACTGGATCACCTCCTCAAAAACAAATGGCTCGAGACGTACTCAGGCGAGGCAAGCGAACATGACCCAATGGATTGGGATAAAGCTCAATGTGAATTGAGAGCCATACTAACCCACGATTTGAGGGTGTTACCGCAGATCACCAGTTTTAAGGGCAGACTCGAGGCGCGAATCCACGGCAGACATGAACGCAACCGCGAACGAGTTGCGGTTGCATCAGAGCACGTCAACGATGGGTCCGCATCTGTTTAGCGATTTCGAGGCAGTACGTACATCGTGATCGAATGTGCTGGAACGCTCGAGTCAAAGCCTGATGCCGAAACGCTTTGATTTGCCAGTTTGGAAATCGCTTTGAGGTTCGATTCGGCATAACGGTAAACGCTAGCCTGCGCGGTGACATTCAGGTTTTTCAGATCGCAACGAAAGGCTCGAGCCCGGTCGGTTTTGTTGACCACCATGACCGTGAAGGTCCCATCTTTTCGTTCTGCCGCGAAGACACTCAGTTTGGATTGATCCGAACTGCTGGCTTTGAAGCCCGTGCTGCCAAAACCATTGCCCTGGCCATCAGTATTGCGGTACATCAAAAACGCCATCGCTCCAGGCTCGAGGCTGCCATCTTTGGATTCAGGCATGTTCCAAAGGGTTGCCAAGTCCAATCCCTCGCGGCCAAAAATCCCGAGCACATCGGCCTGGGTTGTCGCCCCATTGATTTTGGTCAAGGCCCCAAAGTTGTACTCGCCTATCGCCAATTTTGTGCCAGGATAATAATCTTTGACCCATTTGTGCATTCGTGGAATCAACCCCACCGGTTGATCAATCCAGCTTTCATCCTTGTACGTCGGGTCCCACAATGACCGCGTGCTGCGCGAACGCAACGCCTGAGTCGCACCACCGATGTCCTCGTTCAGGGCGACGTTCTGTGCCTGCGGGTAGTAATGCAAATCGAGGTAATCGAGCAGGCGCATGCCGCTGCGTTTTTCTTGCGCCTGCAATTGCTGCAAGTACCAGGCGGTCAACTCGAGATCGCCATGTTGTTTACGGTCCGGGCGCGTGTCCCACCACGATCCGCCACTGGCAACATCGGCGGCGCTGTACAAGTAATTTGACCAACCCCATTCGGCTGGCCCGAGCGTTTTGGCACTCGGATCGGCCCGTTTGATGGCGCTCGCGTAATCGACGCTGCGTTTAAGCAACTCGTCATAAGTCAACGCTTGAGGATGCACGTCCCG
Source organism: Deinococcales bacterium (assembly GCA_043756345.1). Lineage (GTDB taxonomy): Bacteria > Deinococcota > Deinococci > Deinococcales > JAAFIG01 > JANOWZ01. The sequence continues at coordinate 3,777 of JAYURE010000758.1, forward strand.
GTGCGTGCTGTTCCAGAGTGCCGGTTCGTTGTCCAGCGCGTAGTGTGTCACGCCACCCTGATCGGCACGACCGTAGCGTTTGACCAGCGCCTCGATCCAGGTGCCAACGAAGTCAGGTCCAATCGCTTTGTCGGTGTCTCGAGGATCGTTGCCAGTGATCATTGTGCCGTCCGGTTTGAGGCCATTGCCGCAATCTGGGCGTTCAGAATCGACTGCCTTTTGCGCCCCATATTTTGCGACCGAGAACCCACAGGCTGGCGTGCGGGATTTGGAAACCCAACCGATGGTTGGCACCGTCACAAGACTTTTCGTGCCGGTGCGTTTGTTCTGATCAATGAATTGATTGACGCTCGAGTTGGCGGGCAACGGGTTGGGATTGGCATTGCTTTCGGGCAGGCTTTCAAAGTACCAATCGGAGGCCCGGTTCGTGGCATCGACCTGGTAGTTGTACCGCGTCGTGGCATTGCCGCCCCAACGACGAATTGGCAACCGCAATTTTTTCGCCAAGTTTTCGCTGGCAAAATTGATGCCGTAAACGTCCTCGCTGATCACGCGTCGCTCGAGTTTCGCATCCAATGAAAGCCTCAGTGCTTCCACCGGGCGCGGCGGTCCAACCTGCGCGAAGCCAACATCATCGACAAAAAATTGCGCCTGTGCCGCACCGCTCAAATCGGCCCAGGCAATCCCGGAGACCTGTTCGGGATCACCGTATTTGGCGAATGGCAATTCAATTTTCGTCCAAGTGTTCGCCTGCAAAGTCAATGGCATTCCAGGCTCGAGCATGCGGTCGTTGCCATCGACCAGCATCACCCGAATTTTTTGCCCACCGCTTGACCCACCATGAATCCAGAATTCCAAAGTGTTGACTTGCGCCGCATCGAACGGACTGTTGGCGTGCAAGTACGCGCCCGCCCACGGTTGCTTGAGCGTAATGCCAATCGCGGCCTTGCCCGAATGCAGTGGTGATCCAGCATCGAATTTGACATCCGAACCCCACGACCAGTTCTGCCAATCTTTGGACAGCGCATCGGCAAAAATGTTGCTCTTCTGGGCATCGGCCGCCTGGACCGAACCACGAAACGTCCAGAACGCAATGCCCGCAACCAGGACACAGGTCAGGCCAATCAGTTTCAAGCGCATGAATTCATCCTGGCAGACACGCAGATGAGAACTTAAGCTACGGCTCGAGACCGAACAAAAGCTGTTGAGAACAGTCTCGAGCCGTGCATCGTGTGACCTTGATCCACCGTGAGCAACTCCGGCCCGGCGTACTGTGCAAAACCAATCTCTGAACCCAATGGCGATAAGCTACCGCCAGCATGGACATGACTCGAGCAGACACACCAACCCGCCAGAAGCCCGCGTTTGAACTTGGGATGTACTCGTTCGTTGAAAACACTCCAGATGCGATCACCGGCAGCAAAGTCAGTGCCGAACAACGCATCAAGGATTTACTCGAGGAGATCGAACTGGCCGATCAGGTTGGCTTGGATGCGTATGGCATCGGCGAGCATCACCGCGAGGAATACGTCTCGAGTGCGCCCGCCGTGATTCTGGCTGCGGCGGCATCGCGCACAAAAAACATTCGTTTGGGCAGTGCGGTCACGGTGCTCAGTTCGACCGATCCGGTGCGCATCTTCCAGGAATTCGCCACGCTCGATTTGATCTCGGGTGGTCGGGCCGAAATTGTCGCTGGTCGCGGATCGTTCATCGAATCGTTCCCGCTGTTCGGCTACGACCTGCACGATTACGCCGAGTTGTTTTCCGAAAAACTCGAGTTACTTTTGCAACTGCGCGATTCCGAGCGCGTGAACTGGACGGGCAAGCATCGGGCCGCGATGCTCGGGCTGCCATTGGCACTCGCCATCATTGGCGGCGAACCGGTGCGGTTCAAACCATTGATCGACCTGTACTGGAAGGTCGCAGCGCAAGCCGGGCATGACCTGTCGAGTCTCGAGGTCAGCATCAACTCGCACGGATTCATTGCCGACACGACACAAACCGCACTCGAGCAATCCTTCCCATCGGTGGCCACCGTCATGGGCAAGATTGGCAAAGAACGCGGCTGGCCCCCAATGACCCGCAACCAGTACGATGCCTCGAGCAGCCTGCGCGGACACCTTGCCGTGGGCGACCCAACTGCGGTGGCCGAAAAAATCTTGTATCAACACGCGGCGTTGGGACACTCGAGGTACATGCTGCAATTGAGTGTTGGCACCTTGCCACACCAGCAGTTGATGCACGCGATAGAACTGTATGGCACGAAGGTTGCGCCGCTGGTCAGGGAAGAAATTGCGCGGCGCGTCTCGAGCGAAGCAGTCGTGAACTAAAACCGCTCGAGCCTCAAAACCCTGACGCATTTCAACTCGAGGTCAAGTTCGTCATCCCAGCCATTCCCTGATACATTCTTCCTGTTACACATTTCACGGAGGTTCATCATGGGACAACAATTGCTCGGAAAAACCGCCATCGTCACCGGAGCCAGCGCAGGGATCGGCAGGGCGTGCGCGATTGCACTCGCCGAAGAGGGCGCGAAAATCGTGCTCGTGGCGCGTCGCAAGGATCGGCTCGAGGCCGTGGTCAAGCAGATCAAAGCGGCTGGTGGCGAGGCCATCGCCGTGATCGGTGATGCCCGCAAGGAAGCAACCGCGATCAAAGCCGTGGCTGCCGCGCAAAAATCGTTTGGTCGCGTGGACATCCTGATCAACAACGCGGGTGTCGGCAATTACAAGAACCTCGTGGACACCAGCGCAGACGATTACGACGAGATGATGGATTCCAACGTGCGTTCAACCTTCCTGTTCGCACGTCATGCGGTGCCGCCGATGATTGCGGCAAAATCGGGCACGGTGATCATGATCTCGAGCATGGCGGGCATTTACGGTTTCGCTGGCGAGGCTGTCTATTGCGCCACGAAGTTTGCGCAGGTTGGTTTCGCGCAGGCGCTCGACAAGGAGTTGCGTCCGCATGGCATCAAGGTTGGTGTGATTTGTCCCGGTGGTGTCAAAACCGAATTTGCCATCGGTAAGGGCCGGACCGAAAAAGCCGTGGCCAAATCGGGCATGCTCGAGGCGGAGGACGTGGCTGCCGCGACGTTGTTGGCTTGCACGCAATCAAAGAACTCGAGGATCATTGAGATTCAGATGCGCACGATGGCCGAATCGTTGACCTGATATTTTGCAATAAGAACGCTCGAGCTTGACCAACAGGCTCGAGCGTTTTTCGTGCTGAAACTTTTTGACCAGTCCTATCTACCAGGCGTGTCTACCAGGCATACGCTTCGGGCGCTTCACCACCGGGTCCGGGCCAGATTTCGTCCAGGCGCTTCATGACCTCTTCGCTGAGTTTGACCTCGAGTGATTTCAAATTCCCATGCAATTGCTCGAGTGTGCGCGGCCCAATGATCGGTGCGGTCACGACTGGATTGTGCAGCAACCATGCGAGGGCAACATCGGCGGGTGCTTCACCCAATTCTTTGCACAGGCTTTCATACGCCTCGAGTTGTGTGCGGTGCTTCTCGACACGTTCAGCAATCGCGTCGCTCGAGCGACGTCCTGCGGCCTGTTTTTGCAGCACGCCACCGAGCAGACCTCCGGCCAGTGGACTCCAGGGAATCAAGCCCAAACCGTACTCGCGGCAAGCTGGAATCACCTCGAGTTCTATCGTGCGGGCGTTTAAGTGGTAGATGCTCTGTTCGGAAACGAGGCCAAGAAAGTGACGTGATTTTGCCGCCTCGTTCGCCTGCGCGATGTGCCAGCCCGCAAAATTACTCGAGCCGACATACGTGACCATGCCCTGCGAGACGAGCCATTCCATCGCTTGCCAGATTTCTTCCCAGGGCGTGTTGCGGTCCACGTGGTGCATTTGGTACAGGTCGATGTGATCGGTTTTCAACCGCTTCAGGCTGTCCTCGCAGGCTTTGCGAATGTGGTACGCGCTTAAACGTGCATCGTTCACGCCCGAACCCATGCCGCCATAGACTTTCGTGGCGAGCACGATTTTTTCGCGCCGACCTCCGCCCTGCTCGAGCCAACGACCAATGATTTCCTCGGTAAATCCCAAATGGATTTTGCGACCGTACACGTTCGCAGTGTCAAAGAAGTTGATGCCCTGCTCGAGCGCCTCATCCATGATTTTGAAGCTGTCGGCCTCGCTGGTTTCCGGGCCGAAATTCATCGTGCCGAGGCAGACTCGAGAGACCCTCAGACCGCTGCGACCAAGTTGCGTGTATTCCATGTACATCCTCCTTGAAACGTGAACGGGTTGGAGGTTCAGACTACACCGTCAAGTCCGTGATGGTCTCGTTACGCATCAGACCAAAGTCGGTGTGAGGTTCTGACTTCGGTCGAAGTGAACCATCGGACCAAGTGCCGTTTCAGCCGCAATCTTTCGGGCCTATGTTTGAGGCAAGCACAACCGTTGTGCTGAAAGGGGCAAATATGAAAAAGCTATTGGCAGGATTGGCATTGGTCACACTGACCGCGTTGGGTGTGGGTTGCAGTTCTCCAGTTTCAGATCTGATCACACCGTCTGAGGCGTTGGCTGCCGATGCAGCATCAAGCGAGGTTCTGGATTCATCGGCATCAGGTTCGAGCACCGCGAGGGCCGGAGAGATTCGCATCACCTTGCGCAGCAGCGCCGCCTTTGCGGGCGTGAAAGCGAAGGCCAAGTACAAGAACCGCAACGGTGAACGCGAGTTGCAAGTCGAAGCTGAAAACTTGCGTGTTGGCACAGTGGTCAGCGTCTGCGTTTCGGGTGTTCGGGCGGGTGGCGCAACCGCCAATGCGTTGGGCAATGCACGCTTGAACCTGAACAGCAATGCCGGTCAGACCGTGCCGAACGTCACCAGTGGCACGGCCATCGCAGTTCGTGCCGGTGGCTCCTGCGCGGGCGCGTTGATCGCTTCGGGCTCGTTCTAAGCTGAACACTCGAGCGTCAAAACCTGGCTTCAAATCTCGTGCTCGAGTTGGTGAGCACGATCTCAAACCTTTTGCTCGAGTTGGTGAGTGCAGCATGATTTTC
>JAYURE010000759.1:0-3116 GCA_043756345.1 Deinococcales bacterium
GTTCCGGGTGAAATCTCGAACGTGACGTTTGATTTGATTCCGACTTCGGTTCTGTTCAAACGCGGGCATCGCGTTCGCATCGCCTTCGCCGGTCACGACAAGGATCACTTTCAACAGTATTCCGAGAATCAGGTCATCACGTTCGAACGCAATCAGATTTTCAAATCGTTTCTCGAGCTTGCAGTCGAGGTGCAAGCATGATCGATGCAACCGACATGACAAATCTCGGTTCTCTTGTGCGCGAGGCGGCGAATCGTTACGGCGAGAAAACCATTTTGCGTTTTGAAGGCTCGAGCCTGAGTTTCACGCAGCTTGAGGAACGCACGAATCAACTTTCAAACGTGTTCGAGAAATTGGGTGTCAAAGCTGGTGATCGTGTCGCGGTCATGCTGGGCAATGGTTTTGATTTTCCGATCACCTGGCTGAGCATCGCCAAGCTGGGTGCGATCATGGTGCCGGTCAACACGCAGTACCAACATGACGATCTGCGTTTTGTACTGCGCGATTCTGGCGCGTGGCTGCTGGTGACCTCGCCAGAATTTGTAAAGCTTGCCAAACAGGTGCAGCCGGAGTGCGAAACGCTCGAGAGCATCGTGGTCTTTGGAGCCTCGAGTGTGGCGATTGAACTTCGGCACGCAATGAAGGTGGCCTCCAAAGACTTTGTGTTGCCCGACATTGCTCGAGATTCGCTGGTCAATTTGCAGTACACCAGCGGCACGACCGGTTTTCCGAAGGGCTGCATGTTGTCGCACGCCTACTGGCTCGAGTTGGGTGCCCGCACTTCAGAAATGTTGGAATGCCGTTCCGACGACATAAATTTGACGGTGCAACCGTTTTATTACATGGACCCGCAATGGAATGTGGCGCTGTGTTTGCTGGGTGGCATTCCGTTGGTGGTCGCACCAAAATTCAGTGTTTCCAAATTCTGGCCGACCGTTCACAGCGAGGGCGTAACCTTCTTCTACTGCCTCGGCACAATTCCGGTGTTTTTGCTGAAGCAACCCGAAAATCCGGCGCTCGAGCGTGGTCATAAATTGCGTTTCGTTTCGTGTTCCGGCATCGTGCCACAATTTCATGCCCTGTTCGAATCACGTTTTGGTGTGCCGTGGCGCGAGGGTTTTGGCATGACCGAAACCGGTGTGGACATTGCAGTTCCAATCTCATCAAGTGAGACTGTCGGTTCGGGCAGCATCGGCAAGCCCGTTCGCGGCAAAGAAGCACGAATCATTCGCACCGAAGAATCTGGCCTCGAGACTGTCTTGCCCGATGGCGAAACCGGCGAATTGGTCGTCAGGGGCGGCGTGATGATGCAGGGATACTGGAATCGCCCGGAGGACACTGCGCGGGCCTTAAAGGACGGCTGGATGCACACCGGCGACCTTGCCTACCGCGACTCGAGTGGCCATTACTTTCTGGTTGGGCGTTTGAAAGACATGATTCGGCGCGGCAGCGAAAACATTGCCGCCGTCGAGGTTGAGGCCGTGATCTGCGAACACGAACACGTGCTGATGGCGGCGGTCGTTCCCGAACCCGACGATGCTCGAGGCGAGGAAGTCAAAGCGTTCGTGCAACTCAGTCCGGGCGCGAGCCTCGAGCCATCAGAACTATTGGAATTCTTGCGGCCCAAATTGGCAAAATTCAAGTTGCCACGATACGTCGCCTTCGTCGATTCTTTCCCGTTAACACCGTCCGAAAAGATTGCCAAACACAAACTCACCTCGCCCGAGTACGCGGTGCGAACCTTCGATGCGCTCGAGGGAACCTGGAGGAACGCATGAACCTGCCAACCAATTTGATCGATCTCGAGTACTCGAAAAAAGATGGCATTGCCACTGCGACCCTGAACCGTCCCGAAAGTTTGAACGCCTTTCGTCAGCAGACTTTTGTTGATTTGAACGCGGTGCTCGAGGATGTTCGCACCGACGATGCGGTGCGCGTGTTAATCCTGACCGGCAATGGTCGGGCCTTCAGCGCCGGTGCAGACCTCAAAGAAATGGGTTCGAGCATGCTGACCTCGAGCCTGGACGAGCAACGCAAAAACCTCGAGATCTACCAGAATTTGACCCGCACCATGTTGGCCTTACCGAAAACAATCATTTGCGCCGTGAATGGTTTGGCGGTCGGTGTCGGGGTCGAGATCGCACTGGCGAGTGACATTCGCATCGCCTCGGGTGACGCGAGTTTCACGTTCGCCGAAGCCAAACGCGGTTTGTTCCAAACCAATGGCGTGATGTTCCTGCTGCCACGGTTGATCGGAGCGGGCCGTGCCGCACACATCATGCTCACCGGTGAACGCGTGCTGGCGGATCGGGCGCTCGAGTACGGCATGGTCACGCAAGTTGTCGAACCGGACCAACTCGAGAATACGGCACGAGAAATTGCGCAGACCATCGCGGGGAATGCACCGATCAGCGTGCGGCTCGTCAAGCAGGTCTTGCAACAAAGTTTGGAAGGTACGCTCGAGCAATCGCTGGATTTGGAAACCGCAGGCATGCTCGAGTGTCTGGCGAGTCAAGATTTGATTGAGGGTACGACGGCATTCATCGAAAAACGTGCCCCGGCATATCAGGGCCGCTGAATCATTTGATGTACCAACCCCAGGGTTTCTCGAGCGTGTTGTACGAGGTGATCTGTTTCGTCTCGAGGTAATTGCGCAAGCCCCATTCGCCCAATTCGCGCCCGATCCCGCTGCGTTTCATGCCGCCCCAGGGTGCCTCGCAGAAGGTCGGTTGCGAGCAGTTGATCCAGACGATTCCGGCCTGGACTTTGCGGGCCACACGGTTGGCAAGCTCGAGGTTTGGGGTCATGATCGCGGCGGCCAAACCGTACTGGCTGCTGTTGGCAAGTTCAATCGCTTGTGCTTCAGTCTCGAAGGTGTGGACGCACAACACGGGACCGAAGATCTCCTCGTTCCACAGTTCGGAATCGACGGGGACATCCACGAAAACGGTCGGCTCGAGGTAAAAACCGTTTGGCAAATGCGCCGGTCGTTTGCCACCGGTCAAGAGTTTCAAACCCGACGCGAGGCCGCGTTGAATAAATCCCAACACTTTTTCGTGCTGTCCGCTTGACACGAGCGGCCCGAGCAGCACGCCGGCCTCGAGCGGATCGCCAAT
>JAYURE010000760.1:0-8769 GCA_043756345.1 Deinococcales bacterium
GTCAATAGATTTCTCAAAAACTTTAAGCTGTCCTGGACAACATTTTTGTAATCTAAGATTTTAACATAGCGTACATCCAAAACCAGGATGTACTTAACCACTATCCTCGAGTGTTGGACTTCACTGGCGCGAAACTTGCTGGTAACACCGGAAGAGGCCGTGTTCGTCAGTGCGTTTTGCCATCGAACACCATCACCTGAACCCCGCCAATGCCGCCACGCTCGCTTGAGGGGCCGCAAGGTTAGGCGTGTTGAAACCTCGAGCCATCAAAATCCTGTGCCTCCAGTGAGGAAATCCTGTGAAACGATCCGATAGGTTAAACACAACTTTAGACAACGACCTCGAGATGGTTAAGTACCCATCGCGTCTTGTTTTGCTGTGAATTAATTCGCTCTGCTTTCGCCCGTGACTGCGTACCTTGGCAGCCGGGGGAATTGAAATGAAAAAGATTTTGCTTTTAACAGCGTTGATGACTTTTGCCGCCTGTAGTTCTGGAAAATTCGATTCGCAGGATGTTCCCGGTGCGGAACGCACGCAAGTCGTGACCGATCCAAGCCGTCTCGAGGATGATCCGTTCGTGCCGGGCAACGGTGCGCCAGCGGTGTTGGCTGGTGATCCGAACCTCAAACCGGTCGTTTTGAAATTCAATAGTGTCGCCTCGAGCAATGCCGCTCCGGGAACGGCTGCCGTGAATGTCAGCGATGGCAGTCTGGCCACGCGCTGGTCTGGGATCAACATGGGTTCGTGGATCAAGTTTGATCTGGGCGCTCGCAAGCCGGTCAGTGCCGTCAAGATCGCTTGGCACCGTGGCGATCTGCGCAAATCAACTTACGATCTGGATTTGTCCGATGATGGTCTGACCTGGAAAAATGTGCGCCGTCGTGCCGCAAGTGCGGGCTTGACCAATCGCTTTGAGCGTTTGGACCTGAGCGGTCAACGGGCGCGTTTTGTGCGTTTGACCGGGTTTGGCAACACGGAGAACACCTTCAACAGTGTGCTCGAGTTTGCAGTCGAATCGTTTGATGCATCGACCAATCCGACACCAACGCCCACTCCGACGCCCGCTCCAACTCCGGTCACGGGCAGCAATTGCGGAAAATCACAGGTGACGTTGACCGGTGGGCCATACATCAGTTTCATCGCCGACGATTCCCCGGCAGGCGATTACCTGAATTTGCTACCGATTTTCTTGAAAGAAAACCTCAAATTTGCCTCCGCCGTGGTCAGTGGAAGAATTCAATCCAAACAAACCTGGCAGATGTCCGCCGATCAACTGCGGGCGCTCGAGGCTGGCGGCATGGAAGTCATGAGTCACACCTCCTCGCACGTCTACCTGACGACCCAGGGGCAAGATTCCGTGGCGCGTGAAACGGCGGGTTCGTTAACAGAACTCAAAGCCTTGGGCGTTCATCCCTCGAGCCACATCGCTTACCCGATGGGGGCCACGAATGCCAACGTGATCGCTGAGGTCTGCAAGCACTTTTCGTTCGGGTACGTCACCGGTGGCGGTATCAACCAGACCTCGTTCGCTCCGTATGCGATTCGTCGCCAAGGAATTTACAACACGGACGCCGACAACGCCTCGCACGGGTACATCGATCAGGTGATTGCCCGCAAAGGCTGGCTGGTCTTGATGATCCATGCCGGAATGCGCCCACCGTTTCGTGGTGGGCCGATTGAGGAAGCGATTCGTTACGCCAAAGAGCGCGGCGTGCCGATCTTGACGCCCGCGCAGGTGGCGACACACATTCAGTGAATTGAGGCTCGAGCGCCGTGATTCGGGCACCGTGGCTGGACGTGAAATGCGTCCAGCTTTTTTGTCTAGAGATTGTTCGGGTTGAAAACTCAATCGTTGATCGACAAGAGTACAAACAGCAAGCCAACCTGAATCGCAATCACGCTCGAGCTTGCCCCGAACGCATCGGCAATCAGGATCGGCAATCCAGCAATCAGTGCGCCGCCCGCTCGGGCCTCGGTGCTCGAGGTGGGTACGCGAAACCAGGCGCTGAATTTCTCGAGCAGGACCAGTGCGAGCGCGGCCCGCGTGACGGTCAGGACGATCAACTCGAGGCTACCTGGGCCGAAAATGAACGGCAGGATCAGGCTCGAGATCAGGCCGGTCCCAGCAATCAAGGCGAGGCCGACGATGGTTCGTCCAATCGTGCGTGCTTGCCCACCGACTGGCACGAGTTTGCGCGTGAATTCTGGGCCGATCAAACTTCCAAGCAAAGCCATCAACGGCAGGATTTGAATCGCCAAACCGCCCGTGCCACGAACCAGGCTCGAGCCGGTGGCGGCGACGAGCAGCAGTTGTACTACAAGGACAATTTGATCCGCAACGGGACGACGCAGGATGGCGAGCGCCGTGCGCCACGCCAGCATGCCCGCCGCGCCGTACTTCGCATCTGGCGCTGGTAGAAACCTGGTTGGGCGTGTGCTGCTGGTCGATTGCCGCAACTGCGCCTTGAACCGCCTGACCTGATCCGGGTCGGGCCGCCAACCGAACAGCAATTGTGCATTCAACGCCCGAAGTTGGGCCAGTGCCGCCGAATGAATCGCAAATTTTGGCGGGTACGTTTCACCCAAACTGGCTCGAGTGCCGAGGTACGCCGCAAACGCCACGCCAGCCGGTGCGAGCAGCGCGAATGGGCTTGAAGTCCAGAGTGCGCTCGCCAGTCCAACGCTCGAGAAAATCCCGATTACGGCCAGCGCCAAAATCCCAACGATCAGGCCGATCAACCAGACTCGAGCCTTACCGGTGTCGCGGCTGGTGTAACTGAGCCACTCGAGGTCCACTTGCGCGGCCAGAATGAAGCCGAGCGCGGGCGCGGCGAACGGTGCGAAGGTTGCGAACCAGGTGTTCGCCGCGAGTGACCATATCCCGCCGAGCACCAAACCGAATGCGAACCAAAGTCCTCGGGCCGACCACAGCGGCCATGCCAACGCTCGAGCGCCATCGATGGGGGCGAGGCCAATGCGGTACAAATCTTGGCGATTCAAATACACCGGTGGTGCGCTCGCCCGAATCACGCTCCAGAGCAACAGTGCGAAGGCTCCGCCCGAAAATGCCAATGGAAAACTGTTCGAGGAAATCGGGTTTTTGAGCCTGGGCAGCATTTCCGCGCCAGAGATCGCCACGAAGACCGCCCAACCGACCAACCAGAGCACGCTGCCCCAGCCGATGCTGCGTTCAATCCAATTCCAGTACGTCCAGAAACCCCGCTTCAACGTGCGAGCCCGCAAGAAGCGAATCGCCTCGAGTCCGTTCGAGGTTTGGACTTCGTTGCGGATCATGAGGCTTTCGACTCGAGATCAGGCTCGAGGTCTTTGATACCAGAAGCATCATCCGTGTATTGCCCGCCGTGAAGTGTGCCGACTCGAGCATTCTTGTTGTCCGAGACCAACGCCTGCCCAACCGTGCCTTGGTGCGCACAGACGAGCACGCTGCGACCCGCCTTCAAACGTGCCTGCAATGCCGCGCTCAGGTCATCCTGGGCCTGTGTGTCCAAACCGTTGTACGGCTCATCCAGAATCAGCAGCGGCAACTCGAGGGCCAACGCCAGCGAGAGCGACAACTTCTGCCTCATGCCTCGAGAATGGTTTGCTGGGAACTCATCCAACCGATCCTCGAGACGGAATTGCTCGAGAAAGGTCAGCGTTCGCGCCTCCGCCTCCGGTTGGCCATAGGTGATCGCATTGAACTTCGCGTGCTCACGCAAGGTTAAATCCTCGTACAAGGCCGGTTCGTCAGGCACGTAGACAAACGAACCTCGAGCCTGAATCGAACGGGGCGTCGCGCCTCCGACCAGAATCTCACCGCTAAATGGCAACAGGCCAACAATCGCCCGCATCAGGGTGCTTTTGCCCGCGCCGTTCTGCCCGACCAACCACAACAGGTGGCCCGCCTCGAGCCGCAAACTCACATCCTCGAGAATGCGATTCTGAGAGAGCGTGACCGTCAATTCGGAAACGAGCAGGGGAATGGATTCACTGGGAGCTTGGTCAGGGGTGTCGGTCATGCGGACAGGATCATACGCGGGAATGGCCCGAGGACTTCGCAACCAATGCCAGGATTGTCAGCCGCGAGTCATGACCGCAAGCCTCGAGCACGACCGTACACGCCCAGCAGGACCAGCAAAATCAGGCCATAGACGATCTGCTGCGCGAACGGTGGCAGGCTCAGGGTGTTCAAAAGGCTCGAGATCAGCGTCAGCACGATAGCGCCCGCCATTGTGCCCGCGTAACCGCCAATGCCGCCAGACAGGGCCGTGCCACCAATGACGACGGCGGCGATGCTCGGCAGGGTGTACGGATTGCCAAGGTTGATGAACACCGATTGCGTGTAGCCGAGCAGCACGAAACCACCCAACGCCGCAAAAAAGCCCGAAAACCCATACGTCAGGATCACGATGCGTTCGACGCGCACGCCAGACAATCTCGAGGTCGCACGGTTCGCACCAACCGCGTACAGGGCTTTGCCGTAAGCGGTGCGTTGCAGCAGGACCGTTACGCCCAGGCCAATCAGCACCCAGATGAAGACATCGCCAGGAATCCCCAGGAACCAGGCATCGCTGATGATCGCTTTCATCGCGGGTGGCGTCGCACCGGATGGCCTGCCGCCCGTCACGACCAGAATTTAGCCTTGAATCACACCGGTCATGCCGAGCGTCATCACCAGCGGCGGAATCCGCACGAGTGCCACGCCCAAACCATTAATGATGCCGATCAGGAATCCAACCGCGAGCGCCACCGCCAACGCCGGAATCAAGAGCGCATCCGAACCGCTCGAGACACGGTAAATGATGATTGCACCCAACGTGACGATGCTGCCGACCGACAGATCAATGCCCTCGTCACCGGCCATGATCACCAGCGTTTGACCAACCGCAATCACACCCAGAAACGCGGCGATGCGCAGGATGTTCGTGATCTGATCGTAGGCTGCAAAACCGGGCCGAACGACCTCGCCCAAGAGAAGAAGTGCGACCAACAGCAGCAACGCAATCACAGGCGGTGAACGCAAAGCGCTCGAGAATCCAATCGAAGCTCGGCTTTGACTCGAGTTGGGGGCGCTCATGGATTCCTCCTCCGTGAACGATTAAATTGATCCTCGCTGCGAGGGCGAATACAGGATTCGCCCCTACAGGTCATGGTCTTCGTAGGGGCGAACTCCATGTTCGCCCTCGCCAGCAGCACGTTTGGAACTCGAGCCAATCCCGGTCCGGCCAGCGCGAGCACAACGACCGCGCCATCGATTAAGGTTTGCCATTGCGGGGTCAGGCCGGTGCGAAAAACGGTGAAGGCCACAACGTTTTTCAGGATGTAATAAACGATTGCTCCAACGATGATGCTTCCCGCTCCGCCCGACAAGCGTGTGCCACCCAAAACGACTGCGACCACGCTCGAGAGTGTTAGCGGCGCACCAATCAACGGGTCGCCCGTGGCGAGATCACCGATCAAGAACAGCGCGGCGAAACCGGCGATCAAACCACTCACCGCGTAACTCGAGAGTTTGACGAATGGCATGTTGACCCCGCTGGCGAAGGCGGCTTGGGGGCTACCACCAACCGCGTACAAGGCTCGAGCATTTCGTGTACCGAGCCACCATGCCCAAACGAGCAGCATCAGCGCAATCACGATTAAAGCGAATGGCGGGATCACTGTCAGTCGCACGAAATCTTGCACGCTTTGCGGCACGATTCCTCCAGGTTGCGGCAGCACCCATAAGGCCACACCAGCCCACAAACTCGAGGTGGCGAAGGTCGCAATGATCGGTTGCAAACGCAAGTACGCGACGTTCCAACCGTTGACTGCACCCGCAAGCATGGCGGTCAGCAAGCCAAGTGCGATGCCCGCAAACGTTTCGAGCGGTCCTGGATTCGCGCCGAACGTTTGCACCATGACCACGCTCGAGAGCGTCATCAGTGCGCCGAGGCTCAGGTCGATGCCACCACCGATCACGACGATGGTTTGCGCAACCGCCAAGAAAATCAATGGCAAGTACGAACGGAGTTGATTGGCGAAATTTCGTGGCGCGAAATAATCCGGTTGGAAAAGTGCGACCGCAATCCACCCGAAAAACAAGAGCACCAACGACAATGCGTAAGGTTGGCTCGAGAGGCGAGCAAACCACGATGCTCGAGGGTTCATGCAGGCTCCTGCGAGGATTTGTTCGAGCCCATTGTCTGTTCTGGCGAGGGCGCAGCACGCTGCGCCCCTACGCGAAAACCGGTTTTTGTAGGGGCGCAAGGCATTGCGCCCAACGAAGCGGGGATGCCTTCCACCCGAATCACGCCGCCCCCAAACTCGAGCGCACCAGATTCGTTCTGTTCAAATTCAGGCCGGAAAGTTCGTTGGTGATTGTCCCTTCAAGCATCACGAGCACACGGTCACACAGGTTCAGCAGTTCGTCATCATCGCTCGAGTAAAACAGAACCGCCAAGCCTGCTTCACGCAGTTCGCCGAGGAGTTTGTAAAATTCGGCTTTGGCTCCAACGTCGATGCCTTTGGTCGGATCGTCCAGCAGCAGGACTCGAGGGTTGCGCATCAACCATTTGCTGAGCACAACCTTTTGTGCGTTGCCACCGGAGAGTGGTCGTGAGGACCGGTTCGAGGTTGTTCTTACCAGTCGTCTTCAGTGCTCGGCTCGAGGTTGTCGTTCAGGCCGATTTCAGTCAGTGGGTCTGGATTTGTTTGGAAGTCTTCAGCCCAGGCCGCGTAGCCCTCAGTAAGTTCACGTTCACGGACCGTCTCAGGGACTTGTTGTTGCTCTTTCTCGTTGCTCGTTGCTCGTTGCTCGTTGCTCGTTGCTCGTTGCTCATTGCTCATCGCTCATCGCTCATCGCTCATCGCTCATTGCTCATCGCTTCCTTTCATACCGCCAACTCGAGCACCAAGCGTTCCAACGTCAATCTCGGTTCGAGCCCAGATTTCATGCCGGTGTCGGCTTCGAGAATTTTTTGCAGGTCTTTGCGAATCCGGTTTTCGGACAATCCGCGCACGGCCTCGAGCGCCTTCTGTGCCCTGAACGGATGAACGCTCAAAATCTTTCCGGCCTCTTCGTGACGTACCACCGGGTCGCGTTGAATTAACGCGAAGGCTCGAGCGTTCAGTTGGTACTGCCCGATCAGTGCGCCCATCAGTTTGAAGGGGTCTTCACCCGCGTCCAGCAGGCGCTCGAGGTGATTGGCGGCCTCGCCCGCTTTGCGTTTCGCGGCGGCCTCGAGCATGGCAAAAACGTTGGTTGGTGGTAAATGATTGACGACTCGGCGCACGGTTGCGGCATCGACTTTGCCTTCCAAGATGCTCAGTTTCTCGAGTTCGCTGGCAATGGCGGGCGGATCGTCCGGGAAGATTTCGGCGAGCGCTCTGCCCGCGTCCGGCTCGAGGATCAGTTTCATGCTTTTGGCGCGGTCTGCGATCCATTTGACCAGTGCGCCTTTGACCGGCGCGGGCAGCATGGTCAGTTCGGCACCGAGTTTCTCGTAGGTTTTGGTGCGGGCCTCCTGCGCTTTTTTCTTGCGCATTTGCTCGCTGCTCGGTTCGCTCGAGGTCCAGTTTTCGGCATCGAGCACCACCGCTATCGCATCTTGGGCTTGGTTCAGAACCTCGAGCAAGGCTTTGTAATCTTTCGCGCCGCTCAGTTCGACCACCAGTGCCGCTGGTCCGAACAGTCCGCCCTGCGTGTGACTGGCGATCAGTTCGGGTGTTAATTCCTCGTCAGAATTGCCCAACCATGGCACGTCTCGAGGTTGGAAGCCTTTGCGTCTCAGTTCTTCTTTGGCGCGTTCTTCGATCAGGAAGCGGTGTCCGACCAATGCGAGGATCATGCTGGGATTATCGCGGATTTGGCTGCCTGGTGGTGTTTGTGCCTGCAATCAGCATGTGTGACCGAGGCCGGTATTGAACCTGAGTAAAAGGCGTAACTTAAAGGCCGAATGATCGGCAATTCGCTGAAGAGTACCACTCGAGTTCGGGGATGCGCATTCCCCATTGCCCTTCCAGGAGGCCCATCATGGATTTGAACATCATTGATACACCCATCGCCCACATCGACGACAGCCCAGCCGGAACCTTCAAACTGCGCATCTCTCGAGGCTCACAGGTCTATTACGAGGGTGATCGGGCCGAAAGCCTGTACCGGCTGACCAGCGGCTTGGCGCGGATGACGAAGCTCAGTCCGTCGGGTCGTCCGGTTGTGGTGCGTCACGTGCTGCCTGGCGATTACTTCGGCGAGGCTTCCTTGAATGATCAAACCCATCATGCCGAAGTGCAAGCCCTGACCGATTTGACCTTCGATGTGCTGCCCGCCTCAATTCACGATCCAAGAACCTTGATCTCCGTGACCAAAAACCTCAGCCAACAACTCGAGCGGACCATGCAATTCGAGGCGCATTTGCAACTCGGCGAGTTGCGTGAACGGGTGGCACGTTACCTGCTGCAATTGCGGCACACACCATTGAGCGAAGTCAACGCCAAGGGACAACCGGTGCTCAGTGTCGCGCAAGAGGTGATTGCGCAGGGCGTGAACGCCTCGCGGGAATCGGCCAGCAAAATCTTGAAAGAAATGCGACTCGAGGGTTTGATCGACGTGCAGTACCGGCGCACGATCCTCTTGAACATTCCGGCACTCGAGGTTTTGGCACAGAACGAACTCGATTAGGACGAACTCGAGTAGGGGCGAGTTGAGAGTGAAACTTGAAGGCTCGAGCGTCAATACAGATGCTCGAGCCTTTTCTCATCGCTGATTGCTCATCGCTGATTGCTCAT